>JBEEOX010000001.1:0-34399 GCA_041191425.1 Verrucomicrobiota bacterium
CCGAGGTCTCCTTGGAGAAGACCTGAGAAATATTTTTGGCTCAGCACCGCACGTGGCGGGTAGTTGGGGGTGGATGCGCTATCTGGATTGCGGCGCTTGAATCGTTGCTGGCGCTCCTCCTTGCTTTCAATGCGCGCGCTCCATCCTTCGGACGAAATGTCCTTTCCCGAATCGACAAACACCGCCGAGGCGATGGCGCTGCCTGACCTTGTGACACGCACCGCGCGACCATCGCCACGCAGCACGACTTCGGTAATATTTTCCGGGTCATCTTGCCCGCCGATCCTTTCATCGCCATTGGCGGCGAATTCGCTTTTTGAAATTTGCGTCGGGCGCGCCACCACCCCGAGCCACTGACCGTAGGCGACGACAATTTTTTCATTGAGGCCAAATTGTTCCTCGAGCTCCTCGATTTGCTCCTCGCTGAGCCCGCCCTGAGCTTGGTTCGATGACGAGCGCTTGCCTCCTTGGTCGGCTCCTAGCGAGGCCTCTTGCAGCATCCGGTCCATGGGGCCGCCCGGCACAAAGCGCGTGATCCCGAACACGATCAGCGTGATGCCGATCAGCGTGGGCGGAATCAGCAGCAGGCGGCGGATGAAGTAACCTCTCACAGTTTGTCCCGTGGTTCTAAACCAGCCACCCATCCATGCAAGCACGGAGCCCTGAAACGGCGGGGATTGCCCGCATGTGATGGACTCTCGCAGGAGGGTGTCAGCTTGGCTTTGACCCGGGGCGCGAAGCAGGTTATGCCATGCGGCCTGCACATGAAGGACCAAATCCCAGCCATTGAGGCCGAAGCCCTTGCACGAATTTCCGCCGCCGCCGATGAGCGCGCACTTGAGGACGCCCGCGTCGCGGTGCTCGGCAAGAAAGGTTCGCTCACGCTGGCAGCCGCCGGCATGAAGGATGTGCCCAAGGAGGAAAAAGGTGCCGTGGGTCAGTTGCTCAACGCCGCACGCGCCGCCATCACCGCCGCGCTTGAGTCCAAGCAAGCGACCTTGCAGGAAATTGCCGACCGCGCCGCGCTTGCCGGTATCGACACGACACTGCCCGCGCGCGAATTGCCAGTCGGCGGATTGCACCCACTCACGCTGATCCGCGATGAGGCCATTGCGATTCTGCGTCGCATGGGATTCGCCCTCGCCGATGGCCCGGAGATCGAAGACGAGTTTCATTGCTTCGACGCGCTCAACACGCCGTCGGATCATCCTGCACGCAACGAGAAGGACACCTTCTATTTCGACTCGGGCAAACTTTTGCGCACGCACACGTCAAGCGTGCAGATTCGCACGATGGAATCCGCCAAGCCGCCGATCCGCATCATCGCGCCCGGTTCGGCCTATCGTCGTGATGAAATTGATGCGACCCACCTCTCGGTCTTCAACCAACTCGAAGGCCTCTATGTCGCAAGCGATGTTTCGCTGCCCGACCTCAAGGGAACGCTGGAATATTTCCTCCAGCAACTTTTCGGCTCCAACACCGAGGTGCGCTTTCGCCCGCACTTTTTCCCGTTCACCGAACCGAGTTTTGAAATCGATGTGAAACTCACCGTCAAAGGCCAGGCCCCCCGATGGATCGAGGTCGCCGGCTGCGGCATGGTCGACCCGGCGGTCTTTGAAGCAATCAACAAGTCGCGCAAGGACAACGCCTTCGATCCTGCAAACACCACTGGCTTTGCCTTCGGCATGGGCCTCGACCGCCTCGCGATGATCCGCTGGGGCATCCGCGACATCCGTCTGCTGATCGAGAACGACGTGCGTTTCCTCAAGCAATTCGCCTAAAGTCATAAGAATATAGAATAATCCATTATATGAAACTGACCCAAAAACAATGTGAAGCCTTCGCCGACATCCTCGTCCTTGCCATGTGCATCGACGGCCATTTCTCCCTTGCCGAGGAGGAGGAAATCCAAAAGGAAATCGATAGCATCGGCTGGGATGAAAAAATGAGCTCCACATTGTATCTCGGCACGTCCATCGCCACGGCCCGCGACATCATCGGTCAGCCTGAACAAGTGAGAGCTCGCCTTGAAGCGCTGGTTCCCACGATCGGCGAGCCTGAAATCGCAAGCTTCATCTTCGAGGAAACCCTCAAAGTCCTCAACTCCGACGGCACGAATGCCGACGAGGGTGTTTTCATGCGCCAACTGAAAGCCATCCTTAAACTCTGACGCGGGAACTCGCACTCAAGAAGCCCGGCGCATTCCACGGCGATCCCTGCGCCTCTGCGTCTTCATTCAATCGCTTTCACTTTCACACCTCATGAACATTTCCCTCAACTGGCTTTCCACTCACCTTGATCTCGCGGGCAAGTCGATCTCGGAGATTGATGATCTTCTTACCTTCGCCGGAGTTGAGGTGGAAGGCATTGTTCCGAAGGGCGTGAGCTCGGAAAAAATCGTCGTCGCGCAAATCAAGGAGGCGGTGCAGCACCCGAACGCCGATCGCTTGAAGGTGACGCAGGTCGATGCCGGTGAGGGTGTCTTGCGCCAGATTGTTTGCGGTGCGCAAAATTACAAGGTTGGCGACAAGGTCCCCTGCGCGCTGCCCGGTGCGAAATTGCCCGGCGGATTTACGATCAATGAAACCGTCATGCGCAAGGTCGAGTCGAAGGGCATGCTCTGCGCCGCATCGGAGATCGGTCTGCCTTCGGGCGAGGATGGCTTGTTGATCCTTCCTGCCGACGTGGAAATCGGCAAGCCGGTGAAAGAGCTCTTTGAATCCGATGTGTTGCTCGAGCTTGAGGTCACGCCGAACCGACCCGATCTGCTCAGCCACCGCGGCATGGCCCGCGAACTTGCGGCTCTGCTCAAGACGCCGCTCAAGGCCATGAAATTTCCTGCGGCAAAAAATATCGCTGCGACATCGATTCAAATCGATGCCCCCGATGCCTGCCCGCTCTACAGTGCGATTCGCATCTCGGGTGTGACGGTCAAGGAAAGCCCCGCATGGCTGAAGGAACGACTCGAATCCATCGGGCTGCGGCCGATCAACAACATTGTCGATGTGACGAATTTTGTGCTGCACGAGCTGGGTCAGCCATTGCACGCATTCGACGCGGCGAAGATCAGCGGAAACATTGTTGTGCGCCATGCGCGTGATGGCGAGTTGTTCACCGCACTCGACGAATCCGAGCACGCGCTGCTCGCCGACGATCTGGTGATTTCCGACAGCAGCGGCGCAAGCCTTGCGTTGGCGGGTGTGATGGGCGGGCTATCGAGTGGTGTCACGGCAACTACGACGGACATCGTACTTGAGTCGGCTTACTTTGCGCCGCAAGGCATTCGCCGCACTTCGCGCCGCACTGTTTTGTCGTCGGATTCATCCTACCGCTTCGAGCGAGGAGTCGACCCCCAAGGCGTGCTGCCTGCCGCTGCGCTTGCCGTGAAATTGATTCTTGAAACCGCGGGCGGATCAGCCGAAGCCGCGATCCAAGTCGCGGGCGTGGCACCGGTGCTCACCAAACCGGTCGCGCTCGATGCCGCCAAGCTCGATCAACTCATGGGTGGATCGATCGCGCTCGCCGATGCCGAACAAATTCTCATCCGCCTCGGCCTTTCCAAGCGCGCCGATGGTACTTGGGAAATCCCGTCATTCCGCGCCGACTTGCAGCGTCACATCGACCTTGTCGAAGAGATCGCGCGCGTGCATGGACTCGCTAATATTCCTTCGCGGATGCTCGGCACCTTTGTTCCCGCCAGCGCGATCGATGCCGCTTACGATGCCGACATGGTCTTGCGCCGGCGCCTCGCCGCGCTCGGACTTTACGAATGTCAAACGATCAAGCTCATCTCCGATGCGCAGTTGGCTGATGCCTTGCCGCTGCGCCCGCTGCAAGATGGTGACACGATCCGCGTGAAATTGCCGCTCAGCGAAGATCATGCGGTGATGCGTCCGAGCATGATCCCCGGGCTTGTCGCCTCCGCCGTGCGCAATGTGCGCCAGCAGGCGAAATCGTTGAGGCTGTTTGAAATGGGTCGCGTGTTCCGCAATGCGGGTGGCGGCAAATCGAAGGATCAGGAAAGCGAAACCCTCGGGATCTTGCTCTCGGGTCCGACGCGTCCGATTGGCTGGGATCAGGCCGAGCACATCGCCGATCCTTTTGATCTCAAGGGACTCGTCGCGGCATTGATCCCCGGTGCGAGCATTCGTTTTTCACCCAAAGATCGCGAAGGCTTTGCGCTCGCGTGCGACATCCGCGCCGGCGATCAATCGATCGGCGTTTTTGCAAGGCTCCTGCCCTCGCGTGAGCGCGAACTGGATTTCACCACGCCGGTGTTTGTCGCTGAACTCGACCTCGGCAAGGTCCGCAAGTTGCTCAAGGGCATCGAGCATGTCGCCGAGTTGCCGCAATTTCCCGAATCCTCGCGCGATGCGGCGATGGAAGTTGCCAGCATTTTGCCGAACTCTGAGATCGAGGGCGTCATTGCCAAATGCGCCGAGACCTTGCTCGTTGATTTCGAATGCTTCGATGTTTTCACTGATCCGACTGGTGCCAAGCTCGCGGCTGATCGCAAGTCATTGGCCTATCGTTTTCACTATCGCGCCAACGATCGCACGCTTAAGGCCGATGAGGTCGACGCTGTGCATCAGCGCATTCTTAACGCGCTGAGCGAAAAGGCGGGCGTCAGGTTCAGATGACGCGCGGCATCAATGCCTGAAGTGGCGGTGGCCGGTGAAGACCATCGCCATGCCTGCTGCGTCGGCAGCCGCGATGACTTCCTCGTCGCGCACCGATCCACCGGGCTGAATGCAGGCAGTGGCACCTGCATCAATCGCCGATTGCAAACCGTCGGCGAAGGGGAACATCGCATCGGATGCGACCACGCTGCCCTTGAGATCGAGCCCGGCTTCCTTCGCTTTCCAAACGGCGATGCGTGAGGAATCGACGCGGCTCATTTGACCCGCCCCAATGCCGAGGGTGCGGTCGTTGGCCGCGTACACGATGGCGTTGGATTTCACATGTTTCACGATGCGCCATCCGAAGCGCATCGCGCGCATTTCATCTTCCGTGGGTGGACGCTTGGTGACGACCTTTGACTCGAGGTTGTCGAGTCCGAGAGCGGTGTGGTCGCGGTCCATGACCATGATGCCGCCCGGGCATGAGCGGATGACCGATGATTTTTTCTCAACCAAATACGCGTCGTTCATCTTCATGAGGCGCAGATTCTTTTTCTTTTGGAGGAGCGCGCGTGCATCGGCATCAAACTCCGGCGCGATGATCACATCAGTGAAAATTTCCGAAATGACGCGGGCGAGTTCGAGGTTGAGCGGACGGTTGCAGACGATCACGCCGCCGAAGGGGGCCTGACGATCGGTTTCGAAGGCCTTCTGCCATGCGACGCGCAGGTCCTCATCGTCTTGGCCGACACCACAGGGGTTGGTGTGTTTGAGAATTGCCACCGTTGGGCGCACGAAGTCGAGGATCAGGTCGGCGGCAGCTTCGATGTCGAGGATGTTGGTGTAGGAAAGTTCCTTGCCTTGGATCTGCGAGAAGAACTTGCTGAAGTTGCCGTAGAGCGAGCACTTCTGATGCGGATTGTCGCCGTAGCGAAGCTCTTGTTCGAGTGGCAGACTGAGGGTGAAATTGCAACCGGTGCCGCGTCGCGATTGACCGAGGAAATTGGTGATGGCCGCGTCGTACTGCGAGGTGCGCAGGAAAACTTTCACGGCAAGCTGTTCGCGGAATCCCTTGGTCGTGTCGCCGTGGTTGACTTTCATTTCCTCAATCACGCGGGCGTAATCTGCGGGATCGACGACCACCGTGACATGCGAGTGATTCTTTGCCGCGCTGCGCAGCATCGAGGGTCCGCCGATGTCGATGTTCTCGATCGCGTCTTCCATCGTCACATCAGGATTCGCGACGGTTTGCTCGAAGGGATAGAGGTTCACAACCACGAGATCGATCGGTGGAATGTCGTGGACCTTTGCCTGCTCAAGATGGTCTTTGTCGTCGCGGCGATGGAGGAGTCCGCCGTGGACTTTCGGGTGGAGTGTTTTCACGCGACCATCAAAGAGCTCGGGCGCGCCGGTGAATTCTGAAACATCGATCACCGGAAGGCCGGCATCGCGCAGTGCCTTGGAGGTGCCGCCAGTGGAGAGGAGCTCGACGCCGAACTGGTGGAGTTCGCGGGCAAAGTCGGCGAGTCCGGTCTTGTCGGAAACAGAAAGGAGGGCGCGGGCGATGGGCATGGTGGTGGGGGCTGGTTTCGCGGGAGGACCTTTTTTGGGGTCCCGCTCGCGGGGTTGACCTAGCCAAGTGGCGGACACGGGGCAAGCGTAATAGGGGAGGGTCGATCGCAGGAACTTTTGGCAATTCGGCAAATTTGGCCCGCCTCGTGCTAATTCCTTGGCAAACACAACCCATGAATTTGTTCGAGGGCTACGATCCCGGTATTTTTTACGATGAAATGTTCGCCGCCGACGGTGGGGTGAGGCCCCATTGCGGCCCCTTGCAGGATCGATTTCGTGAAATCGACCCAAAGGATTTCCTCGCCCGCAAGGCCAGCTCGGAACTCTATTTCCTGCGTCAGGGCATCACCTTCAATGTATACCACGACGATCGCGGCACCGAGCGGATCTTTCCCTTCGATCCGATCCCGCGGGTGATGCCGGCGAGCGAGTGGGAGCATCTTGAGGCAGGCCTCACGCAGCGGATTGTCGCGCTGAACTTGTTTCTTCACGACATTTATCACGATCAGCGCATTCTCAAGGACGGGGTGATCCCGCGGTTCTACATTGAGCAGGCCAAGCACTATCGCCCTGAGTTTCGAGGGGTCGATGTCCCGGCGGACATTTACATCCACATTTGCGGCAGCGATTTGATCCGTGGTGCCGATGGCCAGTATTATGTGCTTGAGGACAATGGTCGCTGTCCGTCGGGGGCTTCTTACCTTTTGGAAAATCGCAATGCGCTGAAGCGCGCGTTTCCGGGGATCTTCGATGCGATGGGCGTGAGGCCGGTCGATTCTTACCCGAGCGATTTGCTCGACATGTTGCATCACATTTCGCCGCGTCGTGATGACAACCCGGTGTGCGTGCTCCTCACGCCCGGCTGTCACAACAGCGCCTACTTCGAGCATTGTTATCTCGCTCGCGAAATGGGCATCGACATCGTGGAAGGCGGCGACCTCGTGGTGGTCGATCAATTTGTTTACATGCGCACGACGCGCGGATTGCGTCGGGTCGATGTGATCTATCGGCGCATCGATGATGATTTCATCGATCCGGTGGTGTTCCGCAAGGACTCGGTGCTCGGCGTGCCGGGCCTCATGAATGCCTATCGTGCGGGAAATGTCGCGCTGGCGAATGCCGTCGGCACCGGAGTGGCGGATGACAAGGTGATCTATTATTTCGTGCCGCGCATCATCGAGTATTACCTCGGCCAGAAACCGATTTTACCGAATGTGCCGACTTATCTCGCATCGGAGGAAAAGGATTTGAAATTCATCCTCGATCATTTGCCCGAGCTGGTGGTCAAAGCAGCCAACGAGTCGGGCGGCTATGGCATGCTCATGGGTCCGACGGCGAGCAAGCAGCAGATTGCAGAATTTCGCGAGAGGATCATCGCCGATCCGCGCAACTACATCGCGCAGCCGGTGGTGTCGCTCTCGCGCTCGCCGACTTGGTGCGATGGTGCGATCGAAGGCCGCCACATCGATTTGCGACCGTACATCATTTACGGCAAGGATGTGAAAATCGTGCCGGGTGGGCTGACGCGTGTCGCCCTTACCAAGGGCTCATTGATTGTGAATTCATCCCAAGGCGGTGGCAGCAAGGACACCTGGGTGCTGCGTCATTGAAAAAACAGCCATGCTATCAAGAGTCGCCAACACGCTTTACTGGATGCTCCGCTATGTCGAACGGGCCGACAACCTCGCGCGCCTGATCGATGTGAACCAGCAGTTGCTGCTCGATTCCGAAAGCCTCGACAGCGAGCGCCTTCGTGGGTTTTGGCAGCCGATCATTTTGAGCACGGGCGATCAGGAATCCTTCAACTCGATTTACGATCGCGCGGGTAGCAGCGAGGTGATCCGATATCTCACCGATGATCCGCGAAACCCCAACAGCATCACCTCGTGCATCGCTTTGGCGCGTGAGAACGCCCGAACTGTGCGCGATCAGTTGTCCGACGAGCTATGGGAAGAACTCAACGCGCTTTATCTCTTCAGTCGCTCGGATGAGGCCAGTCGCTTGGTGGCATCCGATCCTCCGCGCTATTACGAGAGGATTCGCCGCAGCGCAGTGAGCTTTCTTGGCATTGCGGCATCGACCACTTCGCGCGACGAGGAATGGGATTTCATGGACCTTGGTAGGTACCTTGAGCGCGCCGACAAGACCACGCGTTTCCTTGATGTGGCGAGCTACCTGCCATGTGATGTGAATGAAATTGCCGACGCCACCACGGATCATTTGCATTGGTCGGCGATCCTTCGGTCGTGCAGTGCCTTGGGTGCTTTTCGCGCTGTGCAGAGGCAGATCACTGCCAAGGGCGTGATCGATTTCCTGCTGTTTTCGTCGCAGTTTCCTCGCTCGGTGCACTATTGCGTCGAGCGGGTCGATGTGAGCCTTCACCGTATCTCGGGCACGCCACGCGGAACTTTTTCCAACAAGGCCGAACGCGAAACGGGAAGGCTGCTCGCGGATCTAGCGTACGGCTCGGTCGAAGAAGCTCTCGGCGTTGGGCTTCACGGATATCTCGACGCATTGCAGGAGCGCTTCAACTCAATCGGCGAGGCGATCTTCGAGACATATGTCTTGATGCCGGATCGCATCCAGACTACCGCGGAGCAGCCAGCAGGGTCGCTATCGGCCTTGGCGGCATGGCAAATGCAACAACAGCAGCAGTGAGTGGTTTGTCCGCGTCAGTTCCATCGTCGATGGGGGTGAAGCTCGCCGTGCTTCACCGAACGACATTTCATTACGGACTGCCGGTGACCTTGAGCGTCAACACGCTGCATCTCGAGCCGCGCACCTTTCCTTATCAGAAAACCATTTCGGCCTTGATCCGTGTGTTGCCGGCGACGCGGCTTCGGCGCTTCACGGATTTGTTTCAAAATGTGACGCATCACTTCGAGCTTCCCGACGCGCACACGCGATTGGAAATCGAAAGCCGCATCCGCGTGCACAACCTGCCGCTGGACATTTCCGACGAGAGCCGCGCCGCGACGACGGAGGCGTATCGAGATGCATCGATCCGCGAGCGGATCTGGCCCTACATGCAGGAAAGCCGTCGCGTTGTTCGCACGCCGGAGATTTGGCGTCAGGCGATCGATGTCGCAGGCGACTTTGATTCGGTCTACCAGCGGGCTTGCGCGTTGATGGAGTGGATTCACCGCGAGTTTCGATACGAGCCCGGCGCCACGGGTGTGGGAACGCGGGTTGATGAATCATTTCAAATGCGCTGCGGCGTTTGCCAGGACTTCACGCATGTGATGTTGGCGATGTGCCGCGCGCTAGGCGTGGCCGCACGCTACGCGTCGGGATACCTTTACAATGGTCCGCGCGACACGCTCGTCGGCGCTCAAGCCTCACACGCGTGGTGCGAAGTTTATCTGCCTGCGGCGGGGTGGATCGGGTTTGATCCCACCAACAATACCCTCGCTGATGAGCGTTATGTGAAGGTCGCGGTTGGCAGGGATTATGACGATGTGGCACCGGTCGTCGGGACTTATCACGGTCATGCCCACTGCCGCATGGAGGTCCATGTGGAGGTGGAAAAAATCTAGAGTAGTTTGCGAAAAGGTGTAGCCGGTGGAGCGAGAAGTTTTTGGCCAAGGCAAGGCGTTGCGATGGAGTGGATAGACATCCACGACTGAGCAAGAACGCAGCCATGGACAAAAGATTCCGCTCTTTTCGAAGTCTCGTCGAAGCCGCAAATATTCCACACCTCACCACAGCCACCGGCTACAGATTTGAGCAAAATGCTCTAACCCCGCAGTCGGGATGATTTCTCAAAATGGCTTTGCCAAACCAAGCCACGCAGATGCCGCGGCGGCGGCGAGGCTGATCACCAGCACAACCGAGGCGGGCAGGATCTTGCGCTTGGCGAAGAGCGGCGCGATTCCAAGCAGCAGCCAGAGGCCGATTTTGACCATCCACCAATGTTGATCCATCGGCGGTTTCTTGAGCATCGCAAAACCGACCAGCAGGATCAGCACGAGTGAGACGCCGTGCAGGATGGATGCCGCTTTTTGGCGTGAGCCGGCGAGCAGGGTGGAGCCGAGCGAAGCAAAGAGCGCGAAGGCGGCGGCGAGGTGGAGGGTTTTGAGAATGGCGAGGTCCATGGCTGCAAGTGTGTCTGCAATGCGGCGCAGGGTTCAAGCACGGAAGATGCGCGGGCTGTTCTAATTTATCGCTTCTCAATTCATTCCCAAGCTCGCAACTTGTCATCCACCTTCATGAAATCCATCGCTCTCTTCCTCGCACTGGCCCTGCCCGCCGCCGCGACCAATGTGGTATTCATCATGGCCGATGACCTCGGTTACATGGATACGGGTTTTAACAATCCGCAGACATTTTACGAGACCCCCAACCTCGACCAGCTTGCCAAACAGGGAATGCGTTTCACCGCGGGCTACGCGGCATGCCCCGTGTGCTCGCCAACGCGCTCATCGATTCTCACCGGTCAATACCCGGCGCGCACGCGCAACACCGACTACTTCGGAGCGCCCAATGGATTTGAGAAAATTCCGCCGCAAGCGATGGATCCGAAGTCGGGGGACTACGGCAAAAATGCGAATTACCCAGTGCTACCAGCTCCTTACCTCAACCGCCTCGCCGAATCACACACGACGCTTGCGGAAGCCTTCAAGGCCAAGGGCTACGCCACCATGCACGCTGGCAAATGGCACCTTGGCTCCAAAGGTTCATTGCCCGAAGATCACGGATTCGACATCAACATCGGCGGCACTCATCTGGGCGGACCCTATGGCGGCAAGTGCTACTTCTCGCCCTACGGAAATCCGAAAATTCCTGATGGCCCGCCCGGCGAACATTTGCCCGACCGCTTGGCGACCGAAGTTTCCAAGTTCATCACCGCAAACAAGGACAAGCCATTCTTTGTTTACCTTCCCTTTTACTCGGTTCACACGCCACTGATGGGGCGTCCTGATCTCGTCGAGAAATACGAAAAAAAACGGCAGAAGCTCGGACTCAAGGCCGCGTTTGCTTCGGAGCCTCCGCGTGAAAATCGCACGGTTCAAGAGCACGCGATTTACGCGGCGATGGTGGAGGCCATGGACGAGGCCGTCGGCAAGGTCGTTAAGGCCATCGACGACAACGGCCTGACGAATGACACCATCGTTATTTTTTTCTCGGATAATGGCGGACTCTCCACCTCTGAGGGATCGCCCACTTGCAACCTTCCGTTTCGTGCCGGCAAGGGATGGACTTACGAGGGCGGCATTCGCGAACCACTCGTGGTGCGCTGGCCCGCCAAGGTGAAGCCCGGCAGCACCTGTGACACGCCTATCATCTCCACGGACTTCTATCCGACCTTGATCAAGGCCTGCGGATTTTCACCGATGCCGCAACAACACATCGATGGATTCAGTTTTCTCAATGTGCTCAAAAACCCTTCGTCCAAGCACGAACGCGCGCCGCTTTTCTGGCACTATCCGCATTGGGGAAATCAGGGCGGCATTCCTTCATCCGCCATTCGCGACGGCGACTGGAAACTCATCGTGTTCTATTTCAAAAAAGAACCCGAGCTCTACAACCTTGCGAATGACCCAAGCGAGCGACACAACCTCGCTGACAAAAATCCCGCCAAGCTCAATGAGCTGAAAACCAAGCTCGATGCTCATCTCAAGGAGACCGATGCCCTCATGCCGATCAGCAATCCGAATGCGACGATGCCATTCGACAACTGGTGATCGCGCGGCCTGAACTAGGCATCTGTCACGCCGGCTGTTGCTGTGAAATGCAATGTAGCGTGCCGCCTTCCTCGACGAGCTCGAGGCAATCGATGCCGGTGACTTTGCGATCAGGGAACAATTCGCGGATCATGCCGAGCGCGCGGTCGTCGTTTTTGGGCTGACGAAATGTCGGCACGAGCACGCCGCCATCGACGATGAGGAAATTCACATACGAGGCCGGCAAGATCGGCAGTCGCCAGCCAGGGATTTCGCAGGCCTCGGGCAAGGGGATTTCGATGACCTCGAACGGGCGATGGTCGGGTCCATGAAACGATCGCAGTCGCGCGAGGTTGTCATCGAGCACCGCGCGGTTGGCCGATTGTGATGAGCTCTCAACGCAGGCGAGTATGGTGTGTTCATCGACGAATCGCGCGAGGTCATCGATGTGGCCGTCGGTGTCATCGCCAACGATGCCTTGCTTGAGCCAGAGGATGTCGGTGACGCCGAGGCCCTCGCGGAGTTTTTGTTCGATCGTCGCGCGGTCGAGATGCGCATTGCGGTTAGGATTGAGCAATACGGCTTCGGTGGTGAGAAGTTGCCCGCGGCCATTCACCTCGATGGCGCCACCTTCAAGGACCATGCCACCCTTGAATCGGCGGATGCCGAGCGAGCTGGCGATGCGCGACGGGATGGTGTCGTCGAGATCCCATGGTGGAAACTTTCCGCCCCATGCATTGAACTCCCAATCGGTCAGAGCCACCTCACCAGTTTCCTGATGCTTCACAAAGATCGGCCCGTGATCGCGGCACCACACGTCATTGTGCGGATGATCGAACAACTGCACCCGCTCGGGTACTGCTTTCGCGCTGTTGCATGCGGCACTGATCGACGCATGAGATTCTTTGGGTGCGTTGATGCGTACGATTTCGTGATTCGAAATGGCGGCGGCGATCTCGGCGAATTTCGCGTGGATCGAATCGCGTTTGGATCCGCCCCAGTGGCGTGGGTCATCCACCGGCCACGATAGCCATACCGCCTCCTGGGCGGACCACTCGGCGGGCATGCAAAATCCTTCGGCTGCGGCGGACATGCGCGGATGCTGCATCGGCGTCGGCCAGTTGATCCAGTCGGTAATTCGCTTTTCATGACGCCACTCCGGTAGGGCGTCGCGGCCTCGCGGCGCCGATTCATTGAGAAATGATTCACCGCCAAGATACCAAGGTCGCCAAGGGACACAGAGGAGAAGTGATCGTGGATCGTGGATTGTGGATCGAAGAAGCCGTTTCTTCAAAGGGGCGCGCCGGCGTCCCGCCGGCCTTGTCACGCATCTTGCGGGAAACTTCTTTCATCTCAGGTAGGGCGATGCGGCCCGCAGCGCCGACTCTTTGAAGAAAAATGCTGAACCGCGAATGAACGCCAATGGACGCAAATGTGAATAGATCATGAATGCCCAAATCGGCAGGGGCCATTGTGCCCAAAGGTCAGCGCGAATGAAGACGGATCGTGGATCGTGCCAGATGGAGTGACGGCTGGTAAACAAAGGTTCATCGATTCTTCCGTTTGGCTGACAATCTGGATGGGCGCTAAAAATATCGGCATTTTTTGGAGTAGCGATCAAAATGAATCCCTTTAATTTGTGAGTAATTAAAAAACCTCATCATTTACTTGCTCTAATACGAAATCATTCGGTATACATTGATTCCTAACTCATCAGGTGAAGCAAAATAAGTATAGATTGTCCATCATCGCTCCCGCGCTCCCAATCTTTGATGAAGAGCTCTAGGTTGAAATGCGTTCCACTCAAAAATGGCTAGCTTGATTCGAGAATGAAAACAAAATCCGATTTCTACGAGATCCTCGGCGTGCCACGCTCCGCTTCAGCTGCCGAAATCAAGTCAGCCTATCGTAAACGGGCTAAAGAGATACACCCCGACATAAACTCCCACCCGAACGCGACGGCGGATTTCCAGAGGTTGCAGGAGGCGTTCTCCGTGCTCGGCAGCCCAGAACGCAAGGCTTTGTATGACCAAGGCGACTATGCCGCTGCAACTGATCCATCCACAAAAGCGACTGAGGCGGATCTTGAACCGATGCAATGTGATGCCTGCGGATGTATATCAGCACAACTGCGTTTTGTTCTCTACGACCGGGTTACCAGCATCCTTCTGGCGTCATATAAGCAACACCTAGCAGGAGTTTTCTGCCCCTCCTGTGCATGCAAGAAGCTATTTTTTAGCACCTTGATCACAGGAGCAATAGGCTGGCTTGGTTTTTTGGGGTTCTTCTGGTCAATCGCGGCCGTGGCACGCAACCTCGCTGGCGGAAAACATCCGCCAGGGCTTAATGCTTTTATTCTTGGGAGGCAGTCACTTTATTTGCTGCGCCAAGGCAAAAATGATGTTGCCCATCTGCTGGCGAAAGAGTCCATCGCCCACTTCAAAAAATGCCGCACCGATGACCGCGACTACTCTCTCGGAGAAATCGGCGCAAGTGCTTCCCAATCTGTCCTAGGCAGCACTTCTGTATTCACTGGCAAACTTCGCTCAAGTTGGGTGGGTTGGTCTAGACCGGGCCGTTCCGCGTTTTACGGGTTAGCGATTCCAATAGCATTTTGGGTTTTCTTTTTGGGAAACAATCTTTCTTCCAAAGAACAGTCTGCCAAGAGGCAATCGACCTACACGCAAAGTACTACGAGTGCAAACTACACCTCACATCATAAACCAGACCCCGTTGGGCCAGTAGCTGGCGCGGAGCAGTCACATGCACAAACATCGTTCAATTCCGCGCCTCCACGCCTGCCTTTACAGACGAGGCAGACGACACAGGCTCTTCCGAAATATGTACGTCCAGCCTTAGCCCCAAATGGGTATCCCTGGCCATCGTTTCCATCTGAAATGTCAGGTTATGCAGCTTACCACAACGACGGGCATTCCAAGGTTACTGTCGACAATAGCCGATGCTCTTCAGATGTATGCGTAAAATTAGTATCTTTGGATTATGCAACGCCACTGCCAGTTAGAACCTTTTACATTCCTGCCTACTGCACTTTCACTTGCGAAAAAGTTCGAAAGGGCAACTATGACATTAGGTATCGCGACCTACATACAGGAAAGTTGAGTAAATCGGAGCCATTCAATCTTATCGAAACAATTACCAATGAGGGCATAAACTACAGCACAATCAGCTTAACCTTGTATTCTGTTGCCAACGGCAACATGAACACAGAGGCGATTTCGGAGGACGAGTTCTGAATCACATCGAATGAAAACTACTATACAACCCAAACTTCATGACGCGGAGATCGCAAATCAACCGAACAAGAGCGGGCTCAAGTCATTATACAAAAAGATTTTCTGGCGATTTCTCCTAATCGTCTTGTTTCTCACTCTATTCCTCGCAGTTGCTTTCATTAGAGATTCCCAGAAATCGTTCAAAAATGACAAGGGCTGGGTGATAGAGATGTTAAACATGAACGGGGAGTGGGAGAAAATGATGACTGTTCATGGATACTCGAGATCCTTCGGAATCGATCACAATTATACAACCGCTTGCAAAATCGCCGATTACATGCATCGAATGTACAATCGAATCTACCGCGTTTCTTCCATCAATAAACAATCCTATATTCCGCAACAGATGTTTGATGGCAAGAGCTCGCTCTCAAAATTAGAAAAGATTACAATTCTAGAGGAGTGCCATAAAAAGCTTGATGCTCTTGCGCAACAAGTTTCCAGCGAGCGCTATGAGGTAAATTGGCGCTCAACGCAAATATTCATTGATCTGAAACTTGCAAATAAAGAATGGGTAAATGCAAAGAATGATCTTGATGAAATCATAACCTCTATATCCAAGGTTATTTATGCTCCTTACGAAGGAGCTGATCCAGAAAATTTTATTTTAAATGCATGGGTGGAAACGAGCCATCTTCCAAGTGTAGCTATCTGTCCAAAGGACGATGCTATCGAAAATATTCAATATTATAAGAAATTTCTCATAAATTTAATTCGTGATATGAAAAAACAATCATAGATATGATTTCATAATCACACCATTCTATCTCCTAGACAAAATATTGCATACTGGGGCAAATACCCGCAGTCTAACAGTCTTAATTTCCTCCGCGAAGCCCTCCGCGCGCTCCGCGCCTCGGCGTTTCGATTTGGCAAATAGACAGAGAAGAAGTTTCAAGGTTCAAGTGGTCAGTTTTAAGCAAAGACAGAAAACTTGAAGACCGAAGCAGCCAGATCGGAAGTAGCTGATTCCTCGGCTACTTCAAAACATGGAGCGGGACGCTCCATGGACGGCCTGGAGCAAGATGCTCCAGCCACAGGGAAAACATGCGGTCTCGGCGAGACCGCGCTACCTGAAGAGGCGATCTCTTGCCAGACCTTCGACCTTGGACTTTTAGACCTTCGACTCTGTCCCCACTAACCTCTAACTTTTTCCCCTTCGCGGATTTCGCATCGGGATGGTCCGCCGGTTTCAGTCGGCAATTCGCTTTTGGGTGAGGCGTTCTATCAAGTTGTCACTTGCGGATCGGCAGGGGTGCTTTTTAATAACCACGCACGCGCCATGAGAATATTGCCTTTGCTGAGTCTTGTTTGGGTTCTGACATCATCGGTCATTCTTGCCGCTGCCAATCACGAGCCAGCTTATCCGAATCTTGCCAACGGCAATGTTCAGTACGCCTCGTTTCCCAAGCCTCTGGAAACCTACCCTCCGGCCAACGGCAGCATGATGGAAACGATCAAGGCGCGCGCGGCGGCGGATCCTTTCAATGTCTCAGCCACGGTCGTCTTTCTCCTCGCGATTTTGCATACCTTCGCCGCGGGTCCGATCAACCGCTTGGCCCACCACTACGAGCATCAGCACGATGAGCAACTTCGCGTGCGCGGTGTGCGCGACAAATTGCATCCCGACGGCGTGGCTGAAGTTTCCTTCAAGGCGACGCTTCTGCACTTCCTCGGCGAGGTCGAGGCGGTCTTCGGCATCTGGGTGCTCGTGCTCGCGGGCGTGGCGGTCTACTTCCATTCGTGGCATGACTTTGTGCTCTATGCGGCGGAGGATCGGGTTTACACTGAGCCGCTCTTTGTCGTGGTCATCATGGCCATCGCGGCGAGTCGTCCTGTGCTTCGCTTTGCCGAAGCGATGATGGCCAAGGCGGCGGCACTTGGCGGTGGGACACCGACGGCATGGTGGATGAGCGTGCTGGTCATTGCTCCGGTGCTCGGTTCCTTCATCACCGAGCCGGCAGCGATGACGATTGGTGCCTTGCTGCTTGGTAAAAAATTCTATCGCCTTCATCCCTCACCGAAACTCGCTTACGGCACCTTGGGATTGCTGTTTGTGAACATCTCGGTTGGCGGCACGCTGACGCATTTTGCTGCGCCGCCGGTCTTGATGGTGGCAGGAAAATGGGGCTGGGACGCGCCATTCATGATCGAGCACTTCGGTTGGAAGGCGTTGGTCGGCATCGTCTTCTCCTCGGTCCTCTACTTCCTCGTTTTCCGCAAGGATCTGTTCAAATTGTCCGATGCAGCAGATGGCACGGTGGATGGCGTGCTTCATGCCGCGCCATGGTCGGAGCGGGATCATCCGATTCCCCATTGGGTGACGCTGGTGCATCTCGCGTTTCTCGCTTGGACGGTTTACACCACGCATTACCCCGCGCTCTTCATTGGCGGATTCCTTTTCTTCCTCGCCTTCACGGTGGCGACGCGGCACCATCAGAATCCGATTGCTTTACGCAGCCCGATGCTTGTCGGATTCTTTCTCGCCGGATTGGTCATCCACGGAGGTTGCCAAGGATGGTGGATCGAACCAGTGATCAAGGCCTTGGATGATCAGGCTCTGATGTTTGGTGCGACGATTCTCACTGGCTTCAATGACAATGCGGCGATCACCTATCTTGCGGCGCAGGTCGATGGGATTTCCTTGGCAGCGAAACATGCAGTGGTTGCCGGCGCGGTGACCGGTGGCGGTCTCACGGTCATTGCGAATGCGCCCAACCCTGCGGGTCAGAGCATTTTGGCGAAATATTTCCGCAGCGGAGTCTCGCCGCTTGGTCTTTTCCTTGGTGCCTTAATTCCCACAATCATCATGTATCTCTGCTTTGTGTTTTTGCCAAACGGCAGCGCCAAGGAGCATCCCGTTGATGTGCCGCCCGCACAGGAGCAGGTCGTTCCCAACCCCTGAAATCGATGTTTACCGGATTGGTCGAAGCACTTGGCACGGTGGTGTCGCTGGATGCGGGCAGGGGTCAGTCCCGGCTCGTGCTTGCGATTCCTTTTGCATCGGAGTTGGCACTTGGCGACTCGGTCGCGGTGAACGGCTGCTGCCTCACGGTGGCGGCGATGGATGGCGATCGCATTGCATTCGACCTGTTGGCGCAAACGCTCGATGTCACTTCGCTGGGCGGTCTCGCGACTGGCATGCGGGTGAACCTGGAGCGCGCTATGAAAGTCGGCGATCGCTTCGGAGGGCATTTCGTGCAGGGGCATATCGATGCGGTGGGTCACATTCGTGGCATCGAGGCGCGTGGGCAGGATCATGTGGTCGATGTCGAATTACCCGAAAGCATCGCGCGTTTGTGCATCGAAAAAGGTTCGCTCGCGGTTGATGGCATTTCACTGACGATTGCTGCCTTGAAAGGAAACACCGCGACATTTTGGATCACGCCGCACACCTGGGAGCACACCAACCTCCACGCGGCAAAGACTGGCCAGCGCGTGAATCTCGAAGCCGACATGCTTGCCAAGCATGTCGACAGCCTGCTTGCTGCGCGCCTGAATGCTGGTGCTTGATCCTGTTTGCGATCGCCGAAAAAATGTGAAGGGCGGTCGCCGGATCCCGTCCCAGCGGCCGCCCTTCGGTTTCTCGCGCGCCCGGCTATGGCGGAGCAGGCACGCGGTTCCGTATCAGTTCACGGAAATTTTCATCAACTCACAGGAATCGCATGCGTGGCATGCTTTGCCTGCGGGTTTTTCGGCAAATGCACTGTGAGAATGCCTTCCTTGTACTCGGAGGTAATCTTCGAAGCATCGGCTTCGTCGGGCAGCGAGAATGATCGCTCGAAACGACCGTACGACCTCTCGAGGCGATGATAGCGCACGCCCTTGTCCTCTTTTTCCGATTTTCTTTCACCGCTGATCGACAAGGTGCCGTCGTCGACATTGACGCGGATGTCTTCCTTGCGAACTTCCGGCAGCTCGGCCTTCACGACATATTCCTTGTCGGTTTCGCCGATGTCCACCGACGGCGACCATTCGGCAAGTGTCATGGATTCATCGGTACGGATCGGCCAACTTGCGAAGGCGCGTTGCATCCCGCGCATGAGATCTTCCATCTCGCGCACGGGGTCCCAGCGCAACGAGGGGCGAAAGATGTCGAATTGATCGGATTTTCCCATCGGGTTCCATTTGGTCAGTATGCTCATAGTTGTATGTTCTGTGTTGCCGGCGTTTGTTGTTGTTTCTTCGGTCGTTTCCTCATGCCGGCATTGAGGTCACTGCCTTCCGTTTTCTGATCATCGGTCCGCTATCGGTCCGCGAAGCATCATAATTCGTGAGCACTTGAATTGAATAGGTGGTCCGCATGATTGTTCGTAGCGGTATTGCCTTAGGCATGCGTGAGGATGCGTGAGAGCGAATCCGCAGGTAATCACGCCATCACGGGCAATGGGTGATTTCGCGGATGGGTTTTTTCGCAGCGTGCGCATGAACGATTGATGTCGCGGCGCATGGCGGCGTCGACGCATGTCGCTTATCGGTCATGCTGCAGGACGAGTGCAGCGATGGTTCAGTCATTCACACACGCGCTTGCGCAAAAAATTTCACATGAAAACAAAATCAAAATCGACAGTCGCAGACCTTGCGGCGCTGCGTGTGCCAAGCCGCTGGCGTTGGCATTATCGGCAATTGCAATCGTTGCGTGACATTCTTCTCGGCGAGGGTCGCAATCAATCAGCGGAGATCGTATTGCCGATCGAGCCTCACAGCATGGATCCGGCCGACAGCGCCAGCGATGAGTTTGATCACAATCTTGCGCTAGGGATGTTGTCTCACGAGCACGATGCGTTGTATGAAATTGATGCCGCGATGCGGCGGATCGTCGATGGTCGCTATGGCGTGTGCGAAGACACGGGTCGTGCGATCCCTGCGCAACGCTTGCGGGCCGTGCCGTGGACGCGATACACGCGCGAAGCGAAAGAATTGCGCGAGAGGCGAGAGGGCAAGGCACGGCGTGTTGCGATTGAAGCGCCAGGAAGCGTGCGCGGTGATGCCTCGGCGGCGATTGGCTCCGCGCCGGATCCCGAAGAGGAAGAGTTGATCACGCGCGAGCTAGATCATCGCTTGTTTGATGAAGCGATGATGCGCTTCGAGGGTGGCGAGGAATGGAGCGAGCAGGGAGGAATTCGAATCGCAAGGGAGGAAAGATCATGAAAAGCACGATGATAAAAGATGAGCTGGAGGCGCGCGAAGAGGAGGTCGCGATTGCCGTGGATGGGGTGGTGCTCGATGGGGATCTTGCGGTGCCCGCGAACGCGACGGGGATTGTGGTTTTCGCGCACGGCAGCGGCAGCAGTCGAATGAGTCCGCGCAACCGCGAAGTGGCTGAAACCATTCGCGAGAAAGGCATGGGCACGCTGCTATTTGATTTGCTCACGGCCGACGAAGAACGTCTGGATGAATCCACGGGTGCGCTGCGTTTTGACATCCACATGTTGGCAACGCGCCTTGAGGGAGTGACGAACTGGTTGATTTCGCAACCCGAGTGGAAGCAGATGAAGATAGGCTTTTTCGGCGCGAGCACCGGTGCCGCGGCTGCTTTGGTGGCGGCGGCGCATTTGGGCGATCGTGTGGCGGCGGTGGTCTCGCGGGGTGGTCGACCGGATCTGGCAAGCGGTGTGCTCGAGCAGCTGCGGTGTCCGACGCTTTTGATCGTTGGAGGTCTAGACGAGTTGGTGCTGCGTCTCAACGAAGATGCGCGCGCGGAAATGGTTTGCGAAACCGAGCTTCGCATCGTTCCGGGTGCCACGCATCTTTTCAGCGAACCAGGCAAACTTGAGCAGGTGGCCAACTTGAGCGCGCGCTGGTTCGAAAAACATATGTCGGGAAGCGCGAAGGAAAGGGGTGACGCGTGAGGGGATCTGCTTACAAGGATCGCTTTGAAGCAGGCCGCTTGCTCGCCGATGAATTGGTGGAGTATGCAAATGACAAAAATGTCATCGTACTTGGTCTGCCGCGCGGCGGCGTGCCGGTCGCGAGCGAGGTGGCGAAAAAAATTCATGTGCCACTCGATGTGATGGTGGTGCGAAAACTTGGCGTGCCCGGTTGGGAAGAACTGGCGATGGGTGCAATCGCCAGTGGTGGCGTGCGGGTGCTCAATGATGAGGTGATCCGAAGCCTTCACATTTCCCAAAAGGCGCTTGAGAACGAAATCGGCATCGAGCTGAAAGAATTGCATCGTCGCGAATTGGCGTATCGGGGACATGTCGGTGCGCCCGCAGTGAAAGGCCGCACGGTTTTGTTGATCGACGATGGCATTGCGACGGGCTCCACCATGCGCGCGGCGATTGATGCGTTGCGTCAACAGGGAGCGGCGCGCATCGTCGCGGCAGTGCCCGTCGCGGCTGCCGACACATGCATCGAGATGGAGCCGATGGTCGACCGCTTGGTGGCATTGATGAAACCCGAGGTCTTCGGCGCGGTGGGCCATTGGTACGAGCGATTTCCGCAGGTTGATGACGCGGAGGTTCGGTCCCTGCTTGAGCAGGCGGCAGAGCCGGCGCATGCCGGATGATTTCGCGGAGCGCATCATCTGAACCGCTTGGCTGCCCGAAGTCCTTGCATGCGTTCCCGCGCGTGCTAATCAATGGGTCGGATGCCTGCGACAATTTCACAAAGCTCGCCCGCCTTTGGAATGAGGCTCATGGCGTTGTGGATGCTGCTTGGCTTGATCATGCCACTGTGCGCCGAGGAGACACCACCGGTGGCGAAGGTTGTCGAGCCACCGGCAGATGCGCCCGCCGTTGGTCCCGATCAGGTGCTGAGCCGTAGCAAGCAATTTCGCGTGACCGGCGGTGATGGCCTGGTGCGTGGATCAGTCGCCATGTTGGCGGAGGAATCAAAGGACGAATTGCTCAAGCTCACGGGTGAGGAGGACACTTGGAAAATTCCGGTGAAGGTGGCTCTGAGTGGCAAGTCGGGCGATCCCTTGCCGCCGCGCACGGTGAGCATGCGCTTGTGGATTCTTGAAGGAATGCCGCAGTTGCAGATCGATGTGCACCTGAGCCGTGGCATTGATCAGGAACGCTTCAAGCGCGCGGTGACGGCGGCGATGCTTTACGAGCGGGTTTTGCGTGATCGCAGTGGCGATGCGTTGGATCATCCGTTTTTTGTTCCACCATGGCTTGCCGACGGTTTGCGCGAGGCCACTTCGTGGAATCTCAATCTTAGCGATCGGCGTTTGTACGAGGCGCTCTTCAAACAGGGTGGCTTGTTCAAGATTGAGGAAATGTTCGCAGTCGGTGAGAAGGTGTTTGAGGAAATGGACGCCGCGATGCACGCCGCGTTTCGCGTTTCGTCAGGCGCGATGGTGATGGCCTTGCTGGAGCAACCGCAGGGGCGTGAAGGGTTTCGCGTGTTTTTGAACGAAGTCGGCGCTTACGAGGGCGAAATGCCGGTCTTGCTGCGCAAACATTTTCCCGAACTCAACCTTTCCAGCACGAGTCTTGCGAAATGGTGGGCGCTGCAAATGGCCAACAAGGGCGGACTCAATCAGCTCAGCGATGTGCTGACGATTCGTCAGACTGAAGCCAGCCTGGTGGAAATCCTTCAACTCAACTTCCGCGATGCTGAGGGCATCGTGCAGCAGAAGCCGATCGATGCGTGGCCTGAACTTGCCGAGCTTGAGGAAGGCGAGCGTGTGGTGGCAGCGCGCCCCGCGGCCGAGGCCTTGGTGAGATTGAGCTATCGCTGCTTTCCGTCCTACCGACCTTTGCTGCAGGAGTATCAGCAAGTGCTCGATGCAATTTCAAAAAACCAGACGAACGATGTTGCGACGCGTCTCGCTGCATTAGACGAAACCCGCAAGACAATGATCGAGCGCGCCGACCGCGGACGTGATTACCTCGATTGGTTTGAAATTACTCGTGCGAAGCAGATCAGCGGCGTGTTCGATGATTACCTCGAGCTAAAAGAGCGCTTGAAGGATCGTTCGCATCGTCGCAAGGATTCGATTTCCGATTACCTCGATCGGATGGATCGCATCTTTTATCGCGAGATAGAAGCGCCGTTGCCAGGTGGTGATTTCACATTTCCCGGCGAGTGATTCAATGATCAGGCCTGCAGAAGTGATGCCGCCTTCGCTTTGATTTCGGCGAGCTTCTCTCTTTGTGGTGCTGCGCCGCGTGCTTGATCCGGCTTACCGCCGCCTTTACCGCCAGCGATGGCAGCAAGGTCGCGGAGCAGGTCGCCGGCTTTGAGTCCTGCGGCAATCGCCTCGGCACCGCAGTGGGTCGCGAGGTGGAGCTTTTCTCCGTCGTCGACGACTAGGAGTGCGGCTTTGGCGAAATTCTTTTTCTTGAGACCGTTTTGAAGTTCTTGGAGCAGTGAGGCATCGGATTCGAACGAGACGATGATCGGCTCGCCTTTGGCGATGAGCTCGGCGAGCGCTTCGTCGGCAAGCTTGGCGGCCTGCGACGATTGGATTTTCTTGATACGCTTCTCGGCTTCGATCGCGGCTTGTTGGGTTTCTTCGAGCGTGCGTTGACCGTGGGCGAAGGTGGCGTTGATCTGTGAGATATCGGCGCGTTCGGCGAGCATCGCTGCCATGATGTGCGGAAAGTCATTCACGGTCACCGCGGCTTCGCCGAGGGCGGCGAGTTTTTCGTTGGCGGCGGTGAGTTTCGCGCGAGCAGCCTTGAGTTCTTGATCCCATTTCTCGACTGATTCATTGAGGTGTGCCCATGCGGCATCACCGCAGACAGCCTCGATGCGACGGACACCGGAGGCGATGGCGCCTTCGGATTTGATTTTGAAAATTCCAATGTCGGCAGTGTTGCGAACATGCGTGCCACCGCAGAGTTCTTGAGAGTAGCCATTGAGTTCGTGATCTTTGCCTCCGATCTGCACGACGCGAACGATGTCGCCGTACTTGTCGCCGAAGAATTGCATGATGTCGGCGCGGCTCTTGATGTCGGCGTGTTTGACCTCGGTCCATGAAACCGAATTGCTGGACTTGATGGCGGTGTTCACCATCTCCTCCATCTTTGCGATTTGCTCGGGAGAAACTGGCGCGCTGTTGAAGTCGAAGCGCAGGCGGTTTTCATCGACTGATGAGCCTTGTTGTGCGGCATCTTTGGAAACAACCTCGTGCAGCGCCCAATGCAGTAGGTGAGTGGCGCTGTGATGAGCTTCGATCGGACGACGGCGAGCGGTGTCGATCTTGAGAACAACCTTGTCGCCGACTTTGATTTCGCTGGATGCGTTGATGATAATCGCGCGGGCCTTGCCGATTTGCTGGACGCCTGTGACTTGGATTTGGTCTTGGCGGTTGGAAACCGCCGCCACGGTTCCTGTGTCACCGCTTTGTCCGCCCATTTCAGCGTAGAAGGGAGTCTTGTCGGTGATGATGAAAAGCGAATCGTCCTGCGGGTGAATTTCCAGCACGGTGGCCTCGCATTCGTCTGCATCGAAACCGACAAATTCAGTGACGGCGTTCGTGGAGATATCGAGTGCGCGCACGACTGTCGATTTTTTCGCGGCGCGGGAGCGTTCCTGTTGTTGCTCCATGAGTGACTCGAAGCGCAGCATGTCGACCTTGAGTCCGCGCTCGGCGCAAAGCAACTCGGTGAGATCGATTGGAAAGCCAAAGGTATCGTAGAGTTCGAATGCGATGTCGCCGGGGAACATTTCCTTTTTGATTTCGCCCAACGCTTCTTCGAAGCGTTTGAGTCCACGGTCTAGGGTTTGGTTGAAGCTTGCCTCCTCTTGCTCGAGCGTTTGGCGGATGACCGACTCGCGGGTTTTGAGTTCCGGGAAGACGCTGCCCATTTGGGCGACGAGAGTTTCGACCAATGCGCCGAAGAATGGCTTGTCGCCGGAGAAGCCGAGTTGGCGTCCGTAACGAACTGCGCGGCGCAGGATTCTACGAAGGACATAGTTTCTGCCATTGTTGCCGGGCATGATGCCATCGGCGATCGAGAAACTCAGTGTGCGGAGGTGGTCGGCGATCACGCGGAAGGCGATCGCGGTTTTCATTTCCTCGTTGAATGCCGATCGGTCGGCGCCGAGCTCGGGGTAAATGTTCACGTAGCTCTTGCCGCTGAGTTCTTCGAGCTTGCGGAAGATCGGGGTGAAAACATCGGTAGCGTAGTTCGAGGGCTTTTTGGAAAAGTCCGTGAATCCCTTGGTATTTTGGATGATCGAGCAGGCGCGCTCGAAGCCCATGCCGGTGTCGACATGCTTGGCGGGAAGTTCGCGGAATGTGCCATCGGCTTCAGCGTTGTATTGAATGAAGACGAGGTTCCAAATCTCGATGCAGAGGTCGGAGTCGTTGTTGACGAGCTTGCCTTGCGAGTCGCCGTTAGGGGTGAGGTCGACATGGAGTTCCGAGCATGGACCGCAGGGGCCGGTCTCGCCCATCATCCAGAAGTTGTCCTTCACGTTGCCATTTACGATGTGTATCGTAGGATCGCAGCCTTTCGAGCGGAAGAGTGCGGCCCAGACATCCCATGCCTCTTGATCGAACTCGCCCGGGTCGCCGGGTTTTGGTGCGTAGACCGATGCGTAGAGGCGGCTGGCGGGAAGTCCCCAGCGCTCAACGACAAGTTCCCATGCCCATTGGATCGCTTCGGTTTTGAAATAATTTCCAAACGACCAGTTTCCGAGCATTTCGAAAAAAGTGTGGTGGTAGGTGTCGTAGCCAACATCCTCGAGGTCGTTGTGCTTGCCGCCAGCGCGGATGCACTTCTGCGTGTCGGCGGCGCGCGGTGGATCGTAGGGGGCCTTTTCCACGCCGAGGAAATAGGGCACGAAGGGATTCATGCCGGCGTTGGTGAAGAGCAGTCCGGGCGACTGCGGAAGCAGCGAGGCCGAGGGCACGATGCTGTGTTGTTTCTCGCGGAAGAAATCGAGGAATGAGTTGCGGATCTCGGCGGCGGTCATGGGGGTGCGCAATAGGTGCGGGTGAAGGCCGCGGAGCTTGGGCGAGCGCGCGGGTGAAGTAAAGCCCGGGAGGCGCGGTGCCGTGCTACGGATTCAGCTTTGCCAAAGCCTTCGGCAGGAAGATGCCGTTTTTGCGGATCAGCTTGCCGTCGAAGTAAATTTCGCCACCGCCGTAGTCCTTGCGCTGGATGTTGACCATGTCCCAGTGCACTTGCGAGCGGTTGCCGTTGTCGGCGTCCTCGTAGGCCTGACCGGGAGTGAAGTGGAAGGATCCGGCGATTTTCTCGTCGAATAGAATGTCGCGCATCGGCTCGCGGATCATCGGGTGGAAGCCGAGGGCAAACTCGCCGATGTAGCGGGCGCCGTCATCGCTATCGAGGATGCGGTTGAGCGCTTTGGTTTTCGCACCAGCTTCGGCTTTGATGATTTTGCCTTTTGAAAATTCAAGTCGGATCGCATCGAAGGGGATGCCTTGATAAATCGTTGGCGCGTTGTAGCTGATGAATCCTTCGACCGAGTCGCGCACAGGTGCGGTGAAAACCTCACCATCGGGGATGTTGTAATTGCCGCCGCAGACGATCGAGTTGATGCCTTTGATGGAAAATCGCAGATCGGTGCCGGGGCCTTTGATTTCCACCTTATCGGTGCGATCCATGAGTTTCTTGAGCGCCTTCATCGATGGCAGCAGCGCCTTGTAATTGAGCAAACAAGTCTTGAAGTAAAAATCCTCGAATGCCTCGGTGCTCATGCCGGCTTGTTGCGCCATCGATGACGAGGGCCAGCGCAGCACGCACCACTTGGTTTTTTTGACCCGATGATCCAGCACCGGGCGCATGTGCTTCATGGCCAGACGCATGCGGTCGGATGGGACATCGGAATTTTCCGCAATGTTGTGACCGCCGCGCAGCGCGATGTAAGCATCCATGTCCTTCATCTCCGCCAGCAGGTGTTTGGCGATGATGCCGTATTGTGTATCGTCGGCACCTAGCAGCATCTCGCGAGAAAGCCTGCCGTGGTGAACACGCAGGATCGGAGTCGCTCCGCAAGCGCGGGCCTCACGAATCAATGCTAGGCCGATCGAATCCGGCACATCATGGAGATCGAGGAGAACCTTGTCGCCCTTCTTGAGTGAGGTCGAATAGCGGACAAGTTGTCGGGCAAGTGCGTCGATGCGGGAGTCGTGCATGGGATCTTTGATAAAGCGGCGGTTTCAGGTTTCAAGTTTTCAGTGGGATGGGTGACTGAAAAACACTTTGCCTGCCGAGTGATCCGATTTACACCATGCGCATGGTGCTGGGCATACTGGGTTCTGGGTCGGGTTCGAACATGCAGGCGATCTTTGATGCGATTGATGCGGGCGAGCTTGATGCGCGGATCGCCTTGGTGCTTTCCGACAAGCCGGATGCTTTCATCTTGGAACGCGCGCGAAAGCGGGGGATTGAGACGGGGGTAATCGATTGCCGTGGTTATGCCACGAGATTTCCCGAGGAGGCGCAGCAGGAAACAGCGGAGCGACTCAAGGCCGCGGGTGTCGAGTTGGTGTGCTTGGCGGGATTCTTGCGTTTGGTGAAGCGACCTTTGCTCGATGCTTTTCCGCAGCGGATTCTGAACATTCATCCATCGCTGTTGCCGGCGTTTCCCGGACTTGAATCATGGAAGCAAGCACTCGATGCAGGCGTGAGCGAAACCGGTTGCACGGTGCACTATGTCGATGAGGGCATGGACACGGGTCCGATCATTTTGCAGGAACGCGTGCCTGTTTTGCCTGACGATAGCGCTGAGTCACTTCACGCGCGCATCCAAGTGGTCGAACATCGCCTGTATCCCGAGGCGATTCGAAAAATTGCCAAGTAAGACGAATCATTCGAGTCCGCGCTCTGCGACTTCGTCTTCGTCCCAGCCGAGGTAGTGGCCGAGCTCGTGAAGGAAAGTCGTGCCGACTTCATCGCGAAAATCCTGCTCGTCGCGATCGGCCCATTCCCAGAGGTTGCCGAGAAAGAGGCGGATGCGCGGGAGATCGGATGGATCGGCTTCTTCGTAAATCGGCGGACCTTCAAAAAGTCCCAGTTCGTCGCCAACGAGCTCATGATCGAAGGGCCCGCTACCGGGTTTTTCCTCCATCGAAACAGGCAGTGAAGTGGCAGCCTCGCGGACATCATCGGGCAGCGCGCGAAGCAAGGCTTGAATCTCTTCTTCTGCCCATTGCTGGAGGGTTTTTGGGGTCATGGAGTTGGGGTAGAGTTTCAAGGTTCAAGTTTCAAGTGTGAAGAAGACAGAAGACTTGAAGACGGAAGATGAAGATGCCGCTTCTTTATGGTCACTGATCGTCCTAACAATTCATCTCTAACTTTTTTCTCTGCGTCCCTTCGCGACCTTGGCGCTTTTGCGGTAAATCTTTCTGAGGTATCTGCGCTGTGAGACCCGCAGAGAAGGCTTGGCATCATTTGGTAGGCCCTTAGCTTGTTGGCATGAGCTACCGAAAGTCACCCGCTGACGTCGAGGGTATGCCGCCGGGCATTGCGCACATCATTGGCAACGAGGCGGCCGAGCGGTTTTCGTTTTATGGAATGAAGGCGGTGCTGGCGGTGTTCATGGTGCAGTACCTTCACCACATGGGCAACGGAGGTGCGCCGATCAGCGAGGCGGAAGCAACTGAGAAGGTACACTTGTTCAATGGCGCGGTGTATCTGATGCCTTTGCTGGGCGCTTTGTTGGCGGATGTGTGGGTTGGAAAATATCGGACTATCATCTCGCTGTCGCTCGTGTATTGCGCGGGTCATGCCGCGCTGGCGGCGATGGGCTTGATCGGTGATCCTTATCAGTGGCTGATGCTTGGGTTGGGGCTCATTGCGCTCGGCTCTGGCGGGATCAAGCCCTGCGTCTCGGCGCATGTGGGCGATCAGTTTGGTTCGAGCAACGCGCATTTGTTGCCGAGGGTTTTCAACTGGTTTTATTTTTCGATCAACATCGGTGCTTTTGTGTCGATGTTGCTGACGCCGTGGTTGCTCGAGTGGCATGGTCCGCATTGGGCCTTTGGTGTGCCGGGGGTTTTGATGGCCTTGGCGACATGGGTGTTTTGGGCGGGGCGCAAACGCTTTGCGCATGTGCCAGCGGCGGGCATGGGATTTGTGCGCGAAGTGTTCAAAGGGGGAGGTCTGAAGGTGCTGCTCAAGCTCATGCCGATGTATGTTTTTGTTGCGATCTTTTGGGCTTTGTTTGATCAGACGGGCTCCACCTGGATTTTCCAATCGCAGGACATGGATCGAAATTTCCTCGGGTTCGAATGGCTGCCCTCGCAGGTGCAGGCGCTCAACTCGGTGTTTGTGCTCTTGTTCATTCCGCTTTTTTCGCACGGGCTTTATCCAGCGATCGATCGCGTGTGGAAGTTGTCGCCCTTGCGCAAAGTGGGTCTAGGTCTCTTCATCATGACCTTGTCATTCGCGCTCGTCGCGGAGATCCAGCAATGGATCGATGCGGGCGGCCGCCCCAACATCTCATGGCAAATTTTGGCCTTTGCTTTGCTCACGGCAGCCGAGGTCATGGTATCGATCGTCGCCTTGGAATTTGCCTACACGCAGGCCCCAAGGACGATGAAATCGGTGATGATGTGCTTTTATCTTGGCGCGGTGGCGATGGGGAATTTCTTCGTCGCCGGAGTGAATCACTTCATCCAAATCCCCGAGGCGGCGGTGAGTCAGTTGGAAAGAAATCATGCTTCATTGATTGAAGCCAAACACAGCGGCAAGGTGACTCTTTCAGGTCATGACGGTTTGCTTGGCACGGCAGATGATTTGAGCGTCGAGTTGGTGGATGGCGCGGTGGCATCGTTAAAAATTCCGGGCGAAGAAATTTATCATCAGGCCGCCGATCGCATTATGGATTTGGTGGAAGCAAAGGGCGGAAGTTTTCCAGCCGAGAATTTGCTCAATGAATGCCTTGCGGGTTTGAATGACTCGTGGGGCAATCCCTTGCGTGTTGAGATTTTGAACTCGTCGCGTTTGCGTGTGATCAGTGATGGAGCGGATCGCAAGACTGGCACCATGTGGGATGCGGGGCTGATGATTGAGCTGCCCGAAAAACCGCAGGAAAAACAGGCTTCGTGGTTGGATCGCTTGCGTCCTGCCGAGACTTGGCTCGAGCGCCAGAAGCGAGCGAGCGGCGGTGAGGAATCGGCAGCTGTCAGCGCGCCCAACAGTATTTCGCGCAGCGTCTTTTGTGGGGGTCAGACCAGATTGCGTGGCGCGGATTACTTTTGGTTTTTCGCGGGCCTGATGCTTCTCACTTCGGTGGCCTTTGTGCCTTACGCTCTATGGTACAAACCAAAGACCTGGCTGCAGGACGCGTGAGTCGTCGCTGCGTTGTTGGTAAAAAAGAAACCACACTTTTTTCTAGCCGGCCTGTAAACGACCTGATTGAATACATTAACACATGGAAACACTACGCTGCATCCTGACTTTCTTGGTGGCCTTGAACTTGCCAACCTTCGCCAGCGTCACCATCGACTGGGTCACCGTGGGTAACCCTGGCAATGCGGCGGACACCACAGATGGCGACCAACTTGCTACAGGGGTTCAGCGATACGGTGCTGTCGGCTATTCTTACAAAATTGGTAAATATGAAGTGACCAATGCTCAGTATGGGGCTTTTCTCAATGCAGTAGCAAAAACCGATAACTATGAGCTCTACAATGATAATATGTCGTCCTTTGGAATCACCCGAAGTGGCAACAGCGGCAGCTACACCTACTCGGTGACCACTGCCCTTGCTAATCGGCCCGTGGTCTATGTTTCCTGGTTAGACGCTGCCCGCTTTGCCAACTGGCTTGCGAATGGACAGGGAAGTGGCAGCACTGAAACGGGATCTTACACACTCGATGGTGCGACCTATGGCATCTACTTGGCGAACGCCGGAGCTCAAATATATATTCCTACCGAAGACGAGTGGTACAAGGCTGCTTATTACAACGCAGCGAACTCGACCTACTCACTCTACCCTAACGGCCAGAACACGCTCACCACGGCGGATGCGAATTATGGCTCCAGTGTTGGCTCTGGCTCTAGCACAAATGTTGGCACTTACAGTGGTGACCCGAGTTACTATGGCACCTTCGACCAGGGTGGCAACGTCTGGGAATGGAACGACGCGGCGGTTTCCGACGCGAATCGTGGGCTTCGTGGGGGCGCTTGGGCCAGCTCCTCTCCTAGCTATCATCTCGCCGGCCTGAGTTCGTCTAACCGGTACTCACAGGCGAATAATTATGAGTTTAACAACGTCGGCTTCCGCCTTGTGGCGGTCCCTGAGCCAAGTTCGTTGGCTTTAACGATGCTGTTCAGTGGAGCGATACTGGTTCGTCGCAGGAGATAAATTTTCCTCACTGATGCCTCAGCCTTTTTCAAAAATGCCTTTGTATTTGGGAGGTGTTCGAAAATGAATTCTCATTCAGCGCGGGTTTCAAACCATGCATGGGCATTTTATAACAAGTGGTGAAGACCATTCACTCGCGGGCTTGTGAAGCGGGTTGATGGGGTTTATTGAATGGTTCGTGTTGATGCTGCGTCACTTGGAGGAGCTTGCTGGGCTGGATCAGCCCTTGCATTTGGCCTTGGGGGTTTTTGATGGGGTGCACTTGGGGCATCGGGCGGTGATTGGTGCGGCGGTGGAGGCGGCGAGGCGCGAGGGTGGCATGGCGGGTTTGTTGACCTTTCATCCGCATCCGATTCGGGTGATCGCGCCGGGCAAGGCGCCGGCGATGATGCTGACCACGCTCGGTCAGAAGATGGATTTGGCGGGAGCGCTGGGCTTGGAATTTTTTGTCGCTCTGAACTTCGACGCCGAGATCGCGGCGATGGAGGCGGCGGATTTTCTTGGGCGTCTTTGCCGGGCCGAGTTGCGCACGATCGCCGTGGGCGAGGACTGGCGTTTTGGTCGGGGTCGCTCGGGCGATGTGGCATTTTTGCGCGAGCATTCGATCAAGCATGGGTATCGGCTGATCGCCGTGCCGCCAGTCATGGCCGAGGGGGATCGGATCAGCAGCACGCGGATTCGCCAGGCCATTCGAGATGGAAATTTGGCCGCCGCGGAGCGAATGCTGGGGCGGAAGCACTCGGTGCGGGGCGAGGTGCTCAAGGGAGCGAGGCTTGGGCACAAGCTAGGATTTCCGACCGCGAATTTGTCAGTCGCCGAGTTGCAGGTGCCGCCCGATGGAGTCTGGGTCGTGCGGGCGAGGGTCAACCATGGCGACTGGATGCCCGCGGTCGCGAACCTTGGTTTGCGTCCAACGGTCGACGGCGATCAGCGCCTATTGGAGGTGCATGTGCTGGATTTTTCGGCGGATCTTTACGGCTCTGAGCTTGAGGTCGAATTTGGGTGTCAACTTCGCGGGGAGAAGAAATTTTCCGGCTTGGAAGAGCTGAAGGCAGCGATCGGGCGGGATGTCGATGCGGCCCGGGCGTATTTTGCAGAAAAGGCCGAAGCCTAAATTTTTGAATTGACGGCGAATCAGTTCTTTTGAACACTATTCGCATGAATACCATTCATTCGTTGATTGATCGGGTGCTGCCGGTGTTGGCCGACAAGTTGGGAATGCCCTTGCCGCGCAAGCCCGCGAGGCCGCGTCGGGTGGAGGTCCAGCTCGAGTTCGCATGGGCCCGCAAAAGGTGAAATTTCCAGATTTTGCGCTTACTCTCGACGGCCTGAGTCGATAGGCTCTGGTCAGCGTTCGAATGTTGATTTTCAAACCCAGCAGATGGATCAGGCCAGTGGTGGCGTGTTGTTTGGCGGCTTGGCTGTCGGGCTTTTTGCAGGCCGATGGCGTGGGTGGCTCCGATGATGCGGCTTCGCGTGAATTGGCGCGGCGTGTGGTGTCGGTTCAGGAGGCGCAGGAATTGTTATTGAAGGGTGATGAGGCGTATGGGGTGGGGAAATTTGACGAAGCGGTTGCGGCATTTGCCGGGGCTTTGGAAATGCTTCCGAATGCGCCACAGACGGCGGAGTTGCGGTCGGCGGCGGCTGATCGATATGCCCAGGCAGCAGTGGAGCAGGCAAAAATTTTGTCGAAAAAGGGCGACATGGATGGTGCCAAGGCCTTGATGGACAAGGTGCTCGCCGAGGGTGCAGCGCCGCAACATGCGGGGGCCTTGGCCTTTCGCGCGCAGTTGGATGATCCGATCCGCAGCAATCCGGCGCTCGACGCTGAGCATGCTAAGGATGTCGATGAGGTGAGGCGTTTGCTCTACACTGCGCAAGGGGCCTATGATCTTGGGAAATTTGATGAGGCAAACCAGCGTTATGAAGAGGTGCTGAGGATTGATCCGACCAACAGCGCAGCGCGACGCGGCATGGAGAGAGTGGCGGCCGCCAAAAGCGATCATGGCCAGGCCACCTACGATCAAACGCGCGCGGAAATGCTGAGTCAGATCGATGCCGAATGGGAAAGACCGGTGCCCGCACCGGAGGATGCGCTTTTGCCAAGCGATGGTGGTGCGAGCTTGATCGGGACGGAGGAAACAAGTCTCAAGTCGAAGCTCGATCAGATCATCATTCCGAGCATCGCGCTGGAGCAATCGTCGCTCGACGAAGCGCTCGATTTCCTACGACTCAAGGCCACCGAAAACGACAAGGTCGAGCTCGATCCAGCGCGCAGAGGTGTCAATTTTACGGTCAATCTTGGCGCTCCCGATTCCGAAGCATCCAAGCGGATCCGCTCCTTGCGCTTTGATCTGCGCCTTTCGCAAGTGCCTTTGTCCAAGGCCTTGCGTTACCTCACGGAGATGACGCAGACGGCATACAAGACCGATGAATTTTCGGTGATCATCACGCCTGCGGGATTTTCTTCGGACGATCTTGTTCTCCGTAGCTATCGGGTGCCGCCGGATTTTTTGACGGGGCTCAACAATGTAACGGGAAGTGAAACGGCTGCGGCCGATCCCTTCGGTGAAGCGCCAGCGCAAAGTGGTCTGCTGACTTCGCGTCTGAGCGCCCAGGAAGCGCTCGCCAAGCAAGGTGTCACGTTTCCTGAAGGAGCGAGCGCGCACTACAGCCCGGCAACCAACATTTTGAGAATCGTCAATACCGAGGCGAATCAAGAAACCATCGCGCAGATTATCGATGCCATGTCGCAAAGCGAGCCGGTCGCGGTGGCGGTGAAAGTCACGATGATTCGCACCCAGCAGACCAACCTTGAGGAGTTGGGATTTGATTGGTTGCTGAGTGGCGCGGGCAACATCGACAACAGTGGGATCGCTGCAGGTGGGGGAACGCTTGGAAATGGCACGGCGCGTACGGCCGCTGATTTCACGGGCGAAGACATCGGTGATCCGCAGGGCATCATGACTGCGGGTTTGCGCAGCGGTGATGGGGCGGTGGGCAACAGCAG
>JBEEOX010000002.1:0-28097 GCA_041191425.1 Verrucomicrobiota bacterium
CCAAAGTCGTGGGAGACAAGCCCGCATTCGACGATCTTCGTTCGCCCGAATTTTCTGGCGCTAAACCCAAGTCCTTCACGCCCAAGGATTGGCTTGAGATTGAAGCCAAGCTTCGCATTTCGATGAGCCCCGAGCCCCTCTCGAAGACCTGCGAGCGCCTCACGGTCAAATGGTATGTGGCGGTCAAAAACCCTGAAAAACCAGGTTCTATGTTGCTTCTCACGAAGGAAGTTGAGCATGTCAACGCGCCGATCGAAGAGGATGTGTACTGCTCGGTATATCTTTCTCCCTCCTCAATCAAGCGCCTCACCGGATTTGACCGCGCCGGCAAATCATCCGTCGAGGCCGTTGGCTACGAAGTGCTGATCAATGGCGAGCGCGTTTGCCAAGAAACCAGCAAGTACAAGGTCGGTTGGTGGAGTGCCGCATCCGACAAAATTTCCCGCAGCGACACCGTGCCGCTTCTTAACAAGTCGGAGACGCCGTTTGCTGCGATGTGGTGGGATCGCTTCATCGAGGTGAGCGCCCCCAGAGCGCGGTGAGGCCAGGTGGCCCGCCCTTACGCCCCTCGTTTCGAATGGTTTAAAAACCCTAGACTTACTTTCTCTCCGCATCATGGCCGACACTCCGAACAGCATCGCCCTCAACATTGGATCCCAGCGCATCAGCGTTGCCGTCTTCGAAACTTCGAAGAGTGGCGGTCTTGTGCTCAAGTCCTATGATTCGGAGTCGATCGTCGCCGACCCTGCGCTTGAGGCCTCGAGAATCCCGCAGAGCCGCGTGGCGATAGCCGATCTCGCGCAGCGTCTTAAGCTTGGCAAGTCCAAGGTCCGCTATGCGATTTCGGGTCAAGCCGTCTTCACTCGCTTCGTCAAATTGCCTCCAATTCAGGCCGACAATGTCGAGCAGCTCGTCACTTTCGAGGCTCAGCAGCATGTGCCTTTTCCCCTCGATGAGGTGGTCTGGGATTATGAACTCATCGACGGAGCCGCTGAAAAAGAGGCGGTGATCGTTGCCATCAAGAGTGACGCGCTGGATGAAATCAATGGCATGGTCAATGAAGGCGACCTCGCCACGGCTGAGGTGGATGTCGCCCCCATGGCGCTCTACAATGCTTTTCTTGCTGCGTATGGTCAGCCCGAGGAGCCAGTGCTCTTGGTTGATATTGGTGCCAAAACTAGCAATTTGCTCTACATCGAAGGCAATCGCTTTTTCACCCGTAGTGTGGCGGTCGGCGGCGCGGCCGTCACTGCGGCCATCGCCAAGGAATATCACATTCCGTTTTTGGATGCCGAGCATCAGAAAATTTCCAATGGCGTCGTCGGCCTCGGTGCAGGTTATGCCCAGGATTTGGACGATGGGGTGGCTGCGCTCGCAGGGGTCATTCGCAATGCGCTTGGACGCCTGATTTCGGAAATCACCCGCACCACGAGCTATTATCGCAGCCAGCAGGGTGGCAGTGCTCCGCGTCGCGTCATGCTTGCCGGTGGTGGAGCGAATCTGCCTTACACGCTGGAATTTTTCCAAGAAAAGCTTAATCTTCCGGTTGAGTATTTCAACCCGCTGCAAGCCGTCACGCTTGCCAAGGGCATCGATGCAGAAAGCGTCCAGCGCGAAGCCCATACCATGGGCGAGTTGGTCGGACTCGCCCTTCGCGGTGTTGGCAAATCGCAGCTGCACATCGATCTTGTGCCGCAGTCTGTTGAACAAGCGCGTGCTGCCGATCGCAGAAAGCCGTTCTTGATCGCCGCTGCTGCGATTCTGATCGCTGGCATGGGCGCATGGGCGGTCATGAAAAACATGGCCGCGAGCAAGGCCGCCGAGGAGGCCCGATCCATGATGGAACAGCGCGATGCGCTCGCCCCGCTCAAATCCCAGATCGATGGCCTGCTCAAAAAAGAGACAGCTTTGCGCCGCATCGCGGATGCCTATACCAACCTTGAGTCGGATCATGTGCACTGGATTGATGTGATTTCCGAAGTGCGCGAAGCTTTTGCCAGCGACGCGGTGTGGCTCACGGATTTTGAACCAATCAGCGGTTACGACCCTATGGCCAACCAAGGCCCTAAAGCGGCGTCTGGTGCTCGTGGTGCTGTTGCCAATGGCAAAGAAGTGGTGAAGCAGGAGTTTTTCAACACCCCCTACGGCGCAAGCTCGGTCAACGATGTGAAGTCTGCGACCGAAGCGACCCCCCAAGCCAAACGGCCAGCCCGCGGAGCGGCAGCGGCGGCTCCAGCCGCCGCTGCGACAGCGAACGCGGTTCGCATCAAGGGCTATTGGCTCGCCAACCCGAAGAGCCAGAATTTGGTCTCCGATCTGTTGAAAAACCTTCGTGAAAAATCCACCAGCTTCCGCTTCACCGTGAAGGACGCCAAGGGCGTGGAGACCACGCTCAGCGATGAGCAAATCCTCGCGATCACCGTCGAGGGCGAGCCCGGAGACCTAGGCATGCCGTTTCAAGTCACCCTGCCCCTGGCCCGCGAAATCGCCATCAAGTGAATCAACCCAGCACTTTTCCGAATAGACCATGAACTGGATCAAGGATCACACTTTCAACGTTGCGCTTGGTGGCATCACCATCGCGGCGGCAGTCGCGCTCTTGTTCGTCGCTTCCAAGGGCGGATCAAAATACGAGCAGGCCAAGGCTGATTTCGACGCAGCCGTCGATGAGGCTCGCTCGTTTGAGTCCCTCGCGCTCTATCCGCAGGCCGAAAACCGGGATGGCAAGCAAAAGGCGCTAGACGATTACCGCAAGTCCCTCGAAGGCCTGCAGAAGGCTTTTGGAAAATTTGCGCCGGCTGAAATCAAAAACATTTCCCCTCAGGACTTCACCAGCCGATTGGTCGCGGCTAATGACGAACTCAAGGCGGCCTTTGAAAAGGCCGGCACCAAGCTCCCTGAGTCATTTTTCTGCGGTTTTGAGGGCTACAAGTCCTCACTCGCGCGTGGCACGGCCACCGGCATTCTTGATTATCAATTGGATGCTTCCAAGGAAGTTCTTCTGGCCCTAGCCGCCGCAGGACCTTCAGAGCTCAAGAACCTCCACCGTCCGGCTTTGGCCGAAGAGGAAGGCAACGAGTTCAAGGCCGCTGAAAACCAAGTTGCGCGGGCCCTGCCGATCGAGCTGACTTTTCACGGTAGTGGAAAATCGCTGCGCAATTTTTTCACCGCGCTGACTAAGCTCGACAAGCACTACGCGGTCGTTCGCACGATTCGCATCACTAACGCCAAGAAGGAGCCGCCACGCATCAGCGACGCCAAATTTGAGGAGCAAGCAGATGCCGCTGCTCCGCAGGCTGGGTCAGTCGATGCGGCCTTTGCCGAGTTGACGGGCCAGCAGGAAGCCCAGCCCGCCGCCGAGCCCGCCGCCTTGAAAGCTGGTGTTCGCATTCTATCCCAAGTCCTTGGCATGGAGGAGCTCGACATCTTCGTTCGCATCGACTTGATGCAGTTGCTCCCGCCCCTCAAGCTTCCATAATTTCGACTTTAGCCCTACCCTGTTCATGTCCTGGTTTTCCACCCATTACGAAAAAGCTGCCCTTGGCGGTGCTGCTTTAGCAGCGCTGGGCCTTGCCTATTTTGGCTGGTCGAAACTCAACTCGGTCGAAGAAGATTTTGCGACCTCGCTCAAAGGGGCAGGCAACAACAAAACCGCTGTGGAAGGAGCGGAACGCATCCCCAAGGCCCTCCAATCACTGGCCCTTGATCGCACATGGTCACAAGCCCTTGATGGAGATCGCCCCGTCGATCTTTTCACAGGGATTCCGCTCTTCATTTCCAGCAATGATCCGGCAAAGGCGATCGACCTCCGCAAGGATGCCCCGCTACACCCGCCGATTCCAAATACTTGGTGGATGGAAAATCGCCTCGACCCAGGTTTTGCTGACTCGCCAAGCCAAGACCCTGATTCCGATGGCTTTTCGAACCTTGAGGAATTCTCCGCGAAAACCGATCCGAACAACAAGAATTCCATTCCGCCTTTGATCGCCAAACTCAAGTATGTGAAGGACGAGAGCCTCGCGTGGGTGATTCGTCCCAGTTATGGATCGGAAGGCAAGTTTCCCTTTAACTACGAAGATTCCAAGGGCGGGAAAAACAAGGTCTCAGCTTCTGAAATGGCGGCTCCTGGCGATCTGTTCTTCGCCGAGCCTCCGATGCAGAAACGCTTCAAGCTGCTGGGCTCCGAAGTTCGCAAGGAGCTAAATCAGAAGATCAAAGTCGAGATGGAGGTCACCATCGTCCGCATCGAGGATCAGCGTCCTAACAAAAAAGGAACGGTTTATGAGTTGCCATCCCCGCTTTCGGAAGAGCGCAAAAACGAATACATTCAGTACGATCGCACCGCGGTGCTTTCACTGGAAGCTCTTGGCCAAGAAGGCCGTGAGTTCAAAGTTGAGGAAAATACGACTTTCGCTCTCCCACCTGGAGCTGCAAACAAAAATTATCTGGTGAAAAAAGTGACCCCCGAAGCTATCACCGTCGAATACCCCGCTGCCGATGGCTCGCGAAAGTCAATTGAAATCAATAAGGGCCAGCTCCCGGATTTCAATGACTGACCCATAGAAATTGCTTTCCAAATCCCTCATACCTCCTAAGAATTTCAACCCACCGTCATGCAAAAAACTCCCTCCGTTTTCTCCTGTCGCAGTGTCATCGCCTTGATGGCTTTGGCAAGCTCGCTGCCATGCGTTGTGTCCGTCGCCAGCGCCGGTGAAGGTGGCTACGGCTACAGCAGTCTTGCCCAGCGCGAAATGCTTCGTCGCCAAGACGCCGCCATCGAGGGCGATCGCTTGCTTGCCGAGGGTCGCGAAGCTTATGCAAAAGGTGATTACCAACAAGCGGTCGACAAGTACACACAGGCCGTGCAGCGCGTGCCCAATGCACCCAATTTTGCTGACCGTCGCCAGAGTTACGTCGATCACCTCAGCGACGCCAGCGTTGCGCTATCGATGCAGCACCGCAAGGTGGGTAAATACGCGGAAGCGCGCACGCTTCTTGAAGCGGTCATTAGCCAAGATCCTCAAAACGCCGCGGCTAAACGAGAACTTTCCTATCTCGACGATCCCATCCGCACCAATCCAGCTCTCACTTACGAGCACACTCAGAATGTCGACGAGGTGCGCCGCAAACTCTACACGGCCGAAGGCAACTACAACCTCGGCAAGTATGACGATGCCAAGCGCGAGTACGAAAATGTCCTGCGCATCGATCCTTACAACTCCGCTGCACGCCGTGGCATGGAGCGCATCGCTTCTGCAAAATCCGACTATTACCGCGCTGCCTACGATCACGCACGCGCTGAACTCCTTGCCCAGGTCGACGCTGCATGGGAGCTTACGGTTCCAGCGGAACTTCCTGACCTGCTAACTGGCACTCAAACTTCCCAAGATGGGGGATTTGGAGAGGCTTACATATCAGATAAGCTCCGCCGTATCATTATTCCCAGAATCGACTTAGAGGACACGACAGTTGAGGAGGCGATTGATTTCTTGCGTATGCGATCTATTGAATTAGACACTCTCGAACTAGATCCTACCCGTAAGGGCGTCAATTTTGTCGTCCGTCGTCCAAAAATTGCCCCTATTGGAGCGCCCGATGCGGGACTCGAGCCGAGCCAAGACAACGCGATCTCAAACATTAACGACCCTGGCTCCCTACGCGTTAAAGAACTTCGCGTCCGTAATGTCCCGATTGCCGTCGCACTACAATATATCTGCGATCAAACAAGTCTTCGTTATAAGATAGATGATTTTGCCGTAGCACTAGTCCCGAATATTGAACGTGGCGAGGAAATTTTTACCCGCACCTTCACAGTTCCTCCCGACTTCTCCTCCTCGCTTGGCAGTGGCGAGGGTGGAGCGTCGCAAGCCGAGACCGATCCCTTTGCTGAGCCTTCAGCGAGCAGCGGTGTCAGAATCACCGCTCGCAAGCCCATTACTGAGCTACTTAAGATGGCAGGCATAAAGTTTGGAGAAGACTCTTCCGCTACCCTTAGCAATGCTGGTGTATTGATTGTGACTAATACGTCTTCCGAGCTCGACAAGGTCGAACAACTCATTCAAGCGATCGGCAACAAGCAGCCCAAGCAGGTCAAAATCACCTCCAAGTTCGTCGAGATTTCGCAGGAAAATAGCGACGAACTCGGCTTTGATTGGGTTCTCGGCGCTGTCGGCGATCCACTGGGTAGCATCACTGGTGCAGGGGGCTCGATTGGCAATGGGGCCCCCCGCACAGCTGGAGATTTTTCTGGTGAATCAATATTAGGTATCCCAGACACTCTCGATACCAATGTCAGCAATATCATGACAGCCGGCAATCGCAGCGGTGATGCCGCCATTAACCGCAATAGTATAGATTCACTACTTAACAATCCCAATCGCACGGCTCAGACGGCAAACATTGCGCCAGGTATTCTTTCAATGACTGGAATCTTTGGTGACGCGGAATTTAAGATGATGATGCGTGGTCTTTCGCAGAAAAAGGGAGCGGATATGATGACTGCGCCCTCGGTTACGGCACGATCTGGCCAAAAAGCTAAGATTGAGGTAATCCGTGAATTTATCTATCCAACCGAATATGAGCCCCCAGAAATTCCGAATTCGATAGGCGGTCAAGGTAATGGTGGCGGCACTGGCGGAGGAGTAGCTAACATCCCAGTGACTCCAGCGACTCCCACGGCCTTCGAGACACGTAATACAGGTGTGACCCTTGAAATCGAGCCAACGATCGGTGAAAACGATTTCATGATCGATTTGCGATTTGTGCCGGAAATTGTTGAATTTGAAGGCTTCATTAATTATGGTAGCCCGATTCAGACGCCAGCACAGGCAGGATACATTAACGAAGTTGTAGATGCCATTACTGGAATAGTCACATCTCGACAAGTGGTGCCCTCTCAACCCGAATCCATCCTTACTGAAAACCGGATTGAGATGCCGGTCTTCTCGACCCGACGTGTTAACACATCTCTCACCATCTATGACGGCTACACGGTCGCGGTGGGTGGTCTGATGCGTGAGGATGTGCAGAACGTCGAAGACAAGGTGCCAATTCTTGGTGACATTCCAATCGTTGGCCGCCTCTTCCAAACCAAGGCCGAGAACCGCATCAAGAGCAATCTGATCATCTTCGTCACCGCGCAGATCATTGATGCCACCGGTCGTCCGCTCCGCGGTTCTGAAGCCACTGGCGCTTCGCTTCCCGTCGCTGCCCCTGCAGGCGGTGCTGATGGAGCGATGGATGCAGGAGTCCTCCCGCCGCTCTGAGCAAATTCAAAAAAGCCATAGAGATGTCAATCTGTGGGCATGGACGCCCTCGTCCATGCCCATCTCCGTTCCTCCTCTTATCTGGATTCTGGACTCTTGTTTCTCAAATGATGCTCATCCACCAATGCCGCTTCACCGCTATCGACTTTGAATCGGCGGGCGTAACTCCTGGCATGACGGACACCCCGGTGCAGATCGGGCTAATCTCATGGTCGGTCGGAGGCGGATATAGAGATGGTTTTGTTTCGCACCTGCACACTGATAAGCCTATCCAGTGGTCAGCGCGCAAGGTTCATGGCATTATTCCCGCAGATTTAGCCGAAGCTCCAACCTTGCTTTCTCTCTGGCCAGGGCTGAAAAGGCGCCTTGCGGGTTCGATTGTCGTCGCCCATGGCAAAGGCACGGAAAAGCGCTTTTTACGGGCTTTTCCCGGCCATGGCTTCGGTCCGTGGATCGATACTCTCCTGCTCGCCCGCGCCGCCTGGCCAGATCTGCCCGACCACTCGCTCGGACACATCTGCGATCAACTCGGCCTAAGCGATCACGTCCGCGCCCTCGTTCCCGGAAAATCTTGGCACGACGCCCTCTTTGACGCCGCCGCCTCGCTCGTCATCCTCGCTCACCTGATCGAAACGCTCGATGCCTCCATGCACCCTCTCAGCGTCCTTGGCAGGGACCTTTCTCCGAGAGGTCTGCGAGCATGAGTCACACATCGATCCGCCCTTATCAGCCCCGCATGAAATCTGGATTTTTTCGAATTCTAACTGAGCTTTCCATTTGACTGGAGGCCGGATTCGTATTGAATTCCCAACCGCCCATGACAAATCAATTAGTCCAGATTCACGTCGCTACAGCGCCGCCTCAAGAGCGCTTTGCGATCGCTAGGCGAAATAGAGCCGCCTGTCCCTCCTGATCATTTTCCTCGGTCGCTTGAATCTTTTTGAATATTCAGCGATTCTTCACCCTCTAAGTACTACGACCCATTTTTAGCCTCAATACCACCCCTCAATTGTTTCAAGCCCGACTATTCTCCTTACCATGAAAACCTGCCTAAACCTTTTCTCACGAGTCGCGATGCCTCTGCTGATACTCTGCTCGGCGCAGAATTCCATCGCATCTGGCCTCGTCACTGCAGCTAAATCTGAGAATACAACCGCTGGCTCTTTGCCAACTGTCGCGCAGGTAGAGACAGCTACTGCGGTTGGAACGATTACCGTCAGCGGCAGCGCCAGAGTCATCGTGACGGCAGCAGGCCTTCCTGTTGTTAATTCGCAGAAAATTTATGATATAGCGTTATCAGCTGGTGATGAGCCGGTAGATTGGGCGGACAAGATTAGAGCGGCGCTAAAGTTGGATTCCGATCTCACCAAACTCTACGAGGTGGGCGGAGACAGCTCTGAACAGATTACTTTTACTCGTAGGTCGCAAGCGGTTTTTCAAGGGGCGACCATTTATGCTGTAGACGATGCTAGCTTGAACATCAACATTTTTAATGGCATCGGCACTTGCCAGGGAATTGCACAGGCAGCGACATCCGCAAACACGAGATCGGGTTTGGCCAATACAGCGCAAGTGGAAACAGCTACAGCCTTGCAAGCGGTGACGGTTGCTGGCGATATGGACGTCATAGTTACTTCGAGTGTCTTGGCTGATTCTCCAAAAAAAATCAAGGTGCCCGTAGCAGCCAACGATGCACCCGCTGCCTGGGCAGCGAAAGTTCGCACCGCGCTCGATGCCGATCAAGAGGTCTCTACGCTCTTCGACATCAGTGGATCTGGCGCGAAAATTATTCTCACTCGTAAAGGCAGCGCCGCTGGGGGGCTTTTACTATATGGAGAAAATGACCCGTCTTTGAATCTGGCATGCATGGTGGCGTCCCCTCTCACCAACAACCGGGTTCAACAAGCTTCCAGTCCCACCGACATTCTTGTTTCTTCCACTTGGTCCCCCGTCCTTCAGCGCACGGATCAAACCAAATGGGGCGATGACGGTTCGGTAGTGTATGCAGACGCCAGCGGTGCGCTCTTTTGGCGCACCAAGGATGGGGCGATTCGCCCGATTCCAAACAGTCAAAAAGCGGCGCCGCTCTTGGTGTCGAATCAAAAAGTCATCGTTTGGCACAACGCATTCAACAACAACATGGACGAGCCAGTGGGCGATGGCGACGGCATTGATCCTATCGAAATTTACCTGTACCGGCACACGGTCAGCGGCAATGTGGCACTTGAAAAAATCATCTCCGATGGTTCCAAAAATTCAGATGACACCTTCAGAAATCGAAAGATTCTCGGCCATAATGTCATCGCCACGGCCCCCATCACTGCCACCAGCCAAGCCTACCACATTGTCACGGCAGAGCTCGACGGAGATTATCCCTACCGTATTTACCGCCTTACCTTTACCGGCGATGTGCAAGCCGTCAGCAAGATCGATGAGGGGCGCCAAGAAGATAGCGATAGAGAACTCGCCCGAGCTTATGGCCATGGATCGGATGGATCATTAGTCTTTTTTACTCTCGATCAGGCTCGTCCACCAGAGGATAGGAATCAGGATGCTTATTGGGTGGATGGCGTTAGGCGCGCAGTGACCACGGGCGTGTGGGAAGAGTTGACAAGTCAATTCACTGAGCCCGGATCACTCGGCGCGCGGGTGCTATACACCTCAACCAATCGCGTGGTGTATGAACGAATCGTTAGTGTTGGCGAAGATTTAGACATTCAGGACATGATCTTACAACGACCTGACGATACAGTTTATGCGACTCTTACGGTGACAGCTGCTGGCCCTCATGGGTTGGCTCGGGGCGACAAGGTGAAAATCAAAGGCGTCCAAAAAATAACTAGTCCTTCTTCGCCGGATCCTTTTATACTTCCCAACGGTTCATACACTGTGACGCAAATCAATAGCGCTACTGCATTTCAAGTTAGAGTGGCGCCAAATCCCCCCTTGACCAGTGAGCAGTGGCAAGAAGCGGTTCGTTCATGGAGATATTGGGATTATACTTCTGGCGTTGGCGCTAGTCTTGAGGTTGCCATCAGAGACGAATACAAAGTCGTAGACGCTAGGCGCAATCCTACCACGGGCTACTTTCATCAGGATGGCATCGATATTACACCGGAGGCTGACTATTATCACCGATTTCTTCAAATCTCCACCCAAACGGTGGAAGGCGATGTCCGTTGGGCCTACGCCATCAACAAATACAAGGACGGCATTCTAGCTTATCGCCTCAACAACCTCGGTTTTCAGCTTGAGTACGAAGCCAAATTCCCTGAGGGCCAGTTCTTGGATGACACTGCCAGCGTCGAAAAAATCAACCCAGCAGACGGCTCGGCGATTATCACCTCCGACAACATCGACGAGATCATTTGGGTTTTTAACAACCAAGGACCGGCGGCGGACAACGTCCTGCTCATCCCAGACAGTCGCCTGGCCAAGGGCATGTTTGTGAGCACTAATGAGCTCGTCACTTGGCACAACGCCTACGATGCCACCGATGGCCCCGTCGATAACGGCATGCTCAACAAGGCGCAGGTGCGTCATTATAAGCAGTTTTCTGGTGCTTTCGAGCCGGTCACGGTCGGGTCGGAAACAAGCGATTTCACGGATATCACTCCGTCCATCAGTGGAACCTTTGTCATGTCCACACCCATCTTCAGCCCCGTCCCAAGTGAATGGACTTTCTGGACGATTGAAAAACCATCACAAAGCTCGGCCACGGCAACCGTTCGCAATTACACGCTGACGAATGACGAAGAAAATGATACCGACGGTGATGGCTTGTCTGATAACCAAGAGGCCATCTTGGGAACAGACCCTCTGCTTTACGACACCGATGGCGATGGATTGAGTGACGGTCAAGAAGTCCCTCCCGCTACGACTCAAAACATGGCGTTGAGTGCCGACTTTGATAACGATGGTGCCAGCGACTATACTGAGCGCATGGTGCTTTTCAGCGATCAAGATCCCCAACCTGATTTCATGACGCCGAATGTGGATTTGACCAATCCTGCAGGCAATTACGAGGGGCTCCTCTACAGTGAGGATTATGGGCTTGTTGGACGCGTCACTCTCAAAGTCAGCACCAAGAGAGGAAGCAACACATTCAGCGGAACATATCAAAATATTTTTGGGCCGACTCAGAGGTTCAATGGGGCACTTGATGCAGTGGGTAATATGACTTCTGTCAGCAATGATTTGGGATTTGATGCGAATTCTTTAAACATTGTTCTCCAGAAACAAGCCTCCAAGTACCATGTGCATGTGGAAATCAATTCCGCGTTTTACGGCTTATGGCATGCCAAGCTGCGGCCCTCGCTCAACAATTACGCGCCACGCTCATCTGCAATCACTTTTGAGGCTGAAGCCGATGTTGAAGCAGCGGAAGGACCTACAGGAATGGCGATCGCTACCGGAACCTTGAGCAAAAAAGCCCAAACTAGGTTTACAATTTACATGCCTGATGGCTCGACTGCTACATACGCAGGAAGTGTGCTCGATGGAGACCTAGTTGCGCTCTATGGAAAGTCAAAATCTGGCTCATCGCTCTTGGGCAATTTGAAATTGGATAATACCAATCCATCTAGCAACCTAAGCGGCTTGGTTCGTTTTCTTGTAGGCGACCTTGATCAAGTGCGTGATTTGCGTGGCTCATACTATGTAATATCTCCCATGGCCTCGTTGCCTATAAGAAGTTTTGTTTCGGGCGCTAGCAATGCGGTTTTGAACTGGGGCGATGGAGTCATGGGCAGTGCTTATCAGGTTGTATCCTGGCATCCTAAGGGCATCACTCCTCCCGTGACAAATTACGACAAAATGAAGGCCAGCTTCATTTCCAAAACCGGGCTGGTAAAGGTCGATTATACTCGAGGGGACAATGACATAAATCTCCAAAACGCACAAACTACCGCCTATGCGGTGGTCAACCAAGGCGCTTCTACGATCAATGGATTTTATTATGGCGAGGATAGCCTTGGAAGTTTCAACATGGCCCCCAATGTCAGTCGAGTGGGTGTCCCTAACATCACTCCCTGGTCACCAGTGATCAGAAACACCACCGTGTTTGTGCCGGGCTCCGTGCTTTCCGTTTCGCCCTCCTACAAGGAAGCGAAAATGAATGAAGCTCCGTATACAATTGATGTGAAAGGAGTGAACAATTGGAATATCACTTCGTCAGATGAAGGGGTGAATTTTTCCATTGCCAACATAGATGGGACCATATACTCACCTACACCTAATAGTGTCGGTAGCGGTGATGCCAAAGTAACAATAACTCTTCCACCGAATGTAAGCGGCTCAAGGCGCACAATCACTATCACCATCGGCGACAAAACCCATACGGTGCTTCAGGCTTACCGCTAAAACACTAGAGATTGGCGTGAATCGCTAGAGAATTGGAAGGGCTGGGCGCGTAAGCCTTTGTTTCCTCAGTGCTCTGGCATCAGACTATGATTGAAGATCATTCTCAGAGTGATGCAAATTGGGGTTACCCGCTCTATTTCTCGTGAGCATCTTTGAAAATTTTACCGAGAAGCTGCGGAATCCGCTTTGGTTCGTGAGCTTGGGAATCGTGCTTTTGGCTGGTTTAATGGCTCTGATGAAACGTTCATCAGAGCCAATAGTCGAAACCACAAAAGTTCCTACTTCGTCAGATATACCGCGTAATCAAACTCAGCAGAGCTACCTCGAAGCCGAAGTAGCCGGACTAGAACGAATCACTGCAACACCAAAAAGGCCACTTCATCGAGCCCTGTCTACCCCGACGCATACGAATGCTTCCATGCGGATTAGTGAGTTGATCGGAAATTCGTCGCTTTCGCATGACGAAATTGCCACGCAACTGGCTCAAATCGCTCTCAGTCCAAACGCCTCTGAAGCCGAGAGGCTTGAGGCGATGGAGCACGGCGCAAATTTGGGCTTCAGCCATTTGCTACCGCTTTCACTTGATCCAAATTTGCCCCTGCAGCTCGCTGAGGCCTATTTGCACGGACTTTACGGGCATGATCAGGTCAAAGAACAGGTTTCCGGTGCTCTTGGCTTGCTGAACCATTCGGAAGCAGAAATTCGCGAACAAGCTCAGATTCTGTTGGGCTTTCTGTTAGAGGCCGAGGAGGACAATGAATCGCCCGAAAAGCTTCGCAAAAAAGTCGATGAGTTTTTAATGCGACCGGATCAGCCCGATGAGGGAGTTGATGAAGTCAGCGGACAATAGACATCGGGTATCGGTGAAGAGGAAATGAAGAAGCGGCATCTTCATCGTAGCTGGAGCATCTCGCTCCATGATCAAACAGGGTAGGGCGATGCGGCCTCGCAGCGCCGAGTCTTTAAAGAAGAGTATTTTGCCGCAATGCTCTGTGAGCGTTAGCAAACATTTAAATGAGCGATGCCTATTGGCATGGACGTAGTGCAACGAAGTCAAAGTTGCCAAGTTCGTAAAGGGGAGCAGAAGGGCCCAGAGAGAAGAAGATTTTTCAACCGGGAAATTTGCGAATGGTCGTGAGAGAGGGGATGAATTTTGAATAGGGATGAGAATGAATCCGCATCTTCTTAGGTAGGCATGGACGCCCTCGTCCATGTTATCCATGGGCTTGAGACTTCATGATGGGACGAGGGCGTCCCTTCCCCTTAGGAAAGAGCCTCATAATATTTCCCATTGACCGCCGACCTCTTCTTCTCTTCCCCAATAACGAATCACAAATAACCAATAACTCCTCCCCCCGTTTGGCATTGAATTGTCGCTTACGTTCTGCACTCTAGTGCTCGCAGGGGAGGCATTCCTTCCCGAGTTTTTTCAATCATGGCATCGAACAAAACAGCGGTCCTCGCCGACCCCACCTCGCGCAACCTGATCCACAGGGTGCTTCGGGAAAATTTCCACTTCTATGTCGGGCGCTATATTATGGCCTTCGTCCTCATGGGCTGTGCAGCAGCCGCGACGGGCGTTTCGGTGTTTCTGATGCAGAACATCACCGCCGTGGTTTTCGGTTCGCGTCCAGCAAGCCAGCAAATCACCGCCCCAGTTCCCAGCACGGGCTCTTTCATCGCCGACTGGATTCATAAGATCGGCGCCCAATTGTCTGCCCTTTTTGTTTCGACCCCCGGGCTTTTCCAAATCTTCAGCGTTTCCATCGCGATCGTCATCGTCTTTTTGATCAAGGGGCTCTCTACATACGGTTCCTCGGTCATTCTCACCAAGATCGGCAACAACATCGTAGCCCGCCAGCAGCGCCGCATCGGTAACCATGTGCTCGACCAATCGCTCGCATTCTTTGTCCATTTTCCGTCGAGCGATCTCATTACCCGCGTCTCGCAGGCGGCCAACTCCGCCAGTGCGGTGATGAACCTCTTGATGACCCGCATTCAGGATGTGCTTACGGCCCTAGCCTTGCTCATTGCGATGTTCAAACTCGACTGGCAATTGAGCTGCGCGGCCCTGTTCATTTTCCTGCCCATCACGGTTGCCCTTAGCTTTCTCATTAAACGCATCCGCAGGATAGCTCAATCTCAGTACAAAAGTTTGATTTCGGTCATTTCCGCCATGCAGGAGGCGATCGTCGGCAACAAGCTGATCAAGTCCTACAACCTCGAAAACCCGATGCGTCTACGCTTCGAGGCCGCGATCAATGCTGTCGAAAAGCTTTCGAATAAAATGGCCATCGTTTCGGCCCGCACCAGCCCGATCATGGAATTCATCGGTGGCGTGGCGGTAGCGGCGATCGTCTTTTATGGCGGATATCGCAATTTGGTTTTAGGCCAAAGCGCCGATTCGCTCATCGCTTTCCTCACTGCTCTTTTGCTGGCCTACGAACCGGTCAAACGCATCGCGCGCATGAATGTCTCGCTGCATGCCTCACTGATCGGCCTGAAGATGCTTTACAATGTGTTGGATTCAGACCACTCGATCCCTGAGGCGGAGGATGCCAAGCACTTGCAGCTGTCGAAGGGCAACATCGATCTCAAGAATGTCACATTTTCCTACCGTCCAAAGCAACCAGTGCTATGCGATGTCTCGCTCACTTGCAGCGGTGGCCATGTCACGGCTCTGGTCGGCCCCTCAGGCAGCGGCAAGTCGACGATTCTTAATCTCATCGAGCGCTTCTACGCCATCGATTCCGGCCGCATCGAGATCGACGGACAGGAAATCAGCGGACTCAAAACCGAGTCGCTGAGGGCGAACATGTCACTTGTCAGCCAAGACACCTTCCTGTTCTCCGACACGCTGCGAAACAATATCCGCTTTGCCCGACCGGACGCGACCGATGCGGAGATCGAGGCTGCCGCCCGTGCCGCCTTTGCGCACGACTTCATCATGGAGCAATCGCAGGGCTACGATACACAGGTCGGCGAGAACGGTGGCAGTCTGTCCGGCGGCCAGCGCCAGCGGATTTCCATCGCCCGTGCCTTCCTCAAGAATGCACCGATCCTTCTCCTCGACGAGGCCACCTCCGCGCTTGATAGCGAATCCGAAAAACAAATTCAGCTCGCCTTCGACACCCTCATGCAGGGCCGCACGACCATCGTCATCGCCCACCGTTTCTCGACCATTCGCAACGCCCGCACAATCCATGTCATGCAAAACGGCAGAGTCGTCGCCAGCGGTTCGCATCAAGACCTCATCAGTGACGAAAAAAGCCTTTATGCGCATCTTTATCGCCTGCAGTACGAGCAAGGTGTCGAAATTGGTTAGAGCTTACTTGTTAATGGTTATTGGGGAAGAGGGGGGGGAAGAAGCCAGAGGTCTACAGTCAGTAGTCATTGGGGAAATCAAAGAAGCCGCCATATCAGGTAGCGCGGTCTCGCCGAGACCGCATGATCCATCACGGTAGGGCGATGCGGCCTCGCAGCGCCGATTCTTTGAAGAAGTGTTTACCGCAAAGCCGCAAAGGTCGCAAAGGTGCGCGGAGGTGGATGAGTTAGAGGTTATTTGTTAAGAGTTATTGGGAGAAGATGAAGAAGCGACTTCTTCAAAAGGGGAGCGCCAGCGTCCCGCTGGCTGTGTCACGCATCTTGCGGGGCACCTTTTCAAAGATTTGCCGCGCACGCAGTTGCTCTTCCTGCCAATGAAGACAGAAGTTGTAAAAGTTGCATCCCCCCAATAACCTCTAACAAATAACCAATAACTCTTCTCCACTCTTGAAATTTGAACCTCCTCTTCTCACCTTCTTCCTGTGACAGATGGCATTCTCACTCTTTGGCTCATCGGTGATGGCAAGCCTGGCCATGAAAATCAATCGCTTGGTCTCGCCGAGGCAATGGCGCGGCGTGTGGCTTGTGAAATTCATCGGATTTCCATCGCAGGAAAGAGGAGCGTCACCGGTCGCATCCGAGTGGCCATGGCTCAAGGGGCGAAACTTCCGAAGCCCGACTTCATTATTGCGGCGGGTCATGCCACGCACTTTCCGTTGCTTTGGCTGGCTCGAAAATACCGGGCCAGAAGTATCGTGCTGATGCGTCCAAGCCTGCCATTGTCGTGGTTCGGCCTCTGCATTGCGCCCTCGCATGATTTTCCGAAAAACACCACCCGCAAGAATCTCATCCTCACCCGGGGCGCGATCAACCGCGTGCGGCCGTCAGATTCGGATAAAACCGGCAAGCTCATTCTCATCGGCGGGCCATCCAAGACCCATGGTTGGGATGATGCGGCCATGCTCAACATTCTCAAGGCTATCACCGCGACTGGTGACTGGCAGCTCACCGACTCGCGCCGCACACCGGAAGGATTTCTCGAGCAAATCAAAAAACACCTGCCCAACATTGAAATTTTTTCCTGCCTGGAAACCCCACCCGATTGGCTGCCAAGCAAATTGCGCGAGGCCGGTGAAGCCTGGGTCAGCGAGGATTCGGTTTCGATGATCTACGAAGCCCTCAGCTCCGGTGCCCGCGTTGGGCTTCTGCCTGTCCCGCGGCTCAAGGCTGAGTCCCGCGCGCTGAGGGGGATCGACTCACTGGTGGCGGAAGGTTTTCTGACGCCGTTGGTAACATGGGATGCATGGCGATACATCGCTAGTGCTCCTGAGGCATTGAGCGAAGCGGATCGCTGCGCGTCGATCATATTGGAGATGAATACGCGTATGGATTTTGTACTTTCCCCGAGTCTGCCCCCTGATATGATGGAGGTAGATAATTAAGTGGTACTCCACATAGGCCACACTAACGTCTTAAACACACCTAGCATGAGCACGCCAAAAGGTCGGGTTGCTATTCTTTTCGCAAACCTTAAAGGCAATCTTGGGGACTTTGCGATCCTGAAGGCCATGATTGGCGAAGTAGAGCGCCAGTTCGGAGAAATCGATATCGATGTATTCACCCACCCGCTGGTTGGAATCGACAAGCCTCGGCTGGAAGAATTCAAATCCCGAAGTTCTGGTATCACTTTCAAGGAGCCTCCTTATTGTGCGGTGATCGATCCATCGGCTAGGATCATGGTGCGCACTTGCTTCAGGAAGAAGGCCCAGACGAGGCTCATCCGGAAGTTTGCCTCACAAATCGCCGATCAGGTGGTTTCGTTCTCGGAATACAAGATGATCCTAGTGGCTGGAGGTGACCAGTGGAGCGGGCGTAAACTCGGGCTTTTCATGTTCGGGACGGTCTGCGCGGTTCAACGAGTCAATCCCAACATTCGGGTGTTTCCCTTCTCTCTGAAGCAAAGCATTCTCAACCTGTATGAGCCCGAAACGTTGCGGCATTATTTCGGGCTCCTTCAACAGCCCGTCGTGTTGAGGGACAGTCTCTCTAAGGGCATCATGGACCGCCTCGGTCTCGACTCGGTTCTAGGTGGTGACTGCGTTTTCTCCCTCGCCCAATCAGTGGATTACATCAAGCCCACTCCGTTGCGAAACCCTTCGAGAACCTTGTTTGTTGTCAAAGGGCGTAAAGCGGATCTACTGGAAGTATTGCGTGATCTGATGCGCGGAGGAGTCGAACTCGAGTTATTATCCACCTGCCCTGCAGAGGATGATGCCGTTTACGGTGAAATCGCCCGCACTCTGGGTCTTCCCTATCGCACTCCGCTCGGATGGGAGGAGATCATCGCGGAATTCCGTGCCAGCGGTCTTGTGATAACCAACCGGTTGCACGGTCTCATCCTAGGGTCTATTGCTGGAGTCTCTCTTCTGCCCGTCGCCGACAGAAAGAAGTCCCTAGCCTTTGTCAGGGATGCGGACATGCCATGTCACGCTACGAGTTCCCGCGGCATCTCCACTGGACTTATCGATGAGGCACGAGCGAATTCGAAGTTGATTCTGAGCAGGATCAGGACCTACATTGATCATTGCCAGCAGCAGCTTTTATCGCCATTCAACAGAAAATGACCCGCATCCCCATGGATTGTCCTGTTTGCGAATCGAAATATCACTCGGCAGTTTCATCAAAAAACGGCTACGATATTCACCGTTGCCCGGACTGCGGCCTGCTATTCATCCACCCGTTTCCATCACCCGAGGAACTATCGGATTTTTACAGCAACTATCACAAATCCAAGCAATACGAAGACAAGATCGCCTCAAAAATCAAGAGGGCGCGAAAGAGGATCCGCTCCCTCGGGCGGCCTGGCGGGCGGACGCTTCTGGACGTGGGTTGCAATCTAGGCTTCGCGGCTGAAGCGGGTAAAAGCCTGGGCTACAGGGCGCTGGGCATCGATATTGATGAGGATGCAATCGAGCGGGCGAAGGTCGCATTTCCGGAATGTCATTTCCGCGCGATGTCCATCAACGAACTGGCCGAGGGTGGCGAGAGATTCGACACGATCTACTGCAGCGAGGTAATCGAACATCTTGTAGATCCATTGAATTTTCTGTTGCGGATCAAAACGGTGATGAGTGATGGCGGTGTGCTTTTCATGACTACGCCGGACGTCGGGCACTACTCCCTGCCAAAGGATGTCGGCAAGCTAGTCGAGTGGGCGACATTCCGCCCGCCTGAACATCTTCTCTATTTCGATCGCAAGTCTCTCGGACGACTTTTTGTGAAGGCCGGTTTCCGTGAGGTTGGATTTAAGTTCAGCTTTAAGCCCACTCTCAAGATAATCGCTAGAACTTGACCCATGGAAAACTACTATGTGGATCGAGCGAGGACCAGCGTTTCAGAACTCCTCAAACTGCAGCGACATGTGCAAAGTCGGATCGGCGGTAGGGACTGCGTCGTGATCGGGTCGGCTCCAAATCCGGTGGTGCCCGAAATGAAAGATCCTTTTGTGATCTGCGTGAACGGTTCCGTGTTCTCCGCCGATGAGTATTGGGGCCGGAGTCCCGACCTGACCTATCTCTGCGGCGCTATTTTCAATGATTCCGATCATTATGCTGTCAGAACCAAGGATGCACTCAGGGGGAGGACGGTTGGAGACGCGCTGATCGCACGGCACGTTTTCAAGAAAGCGCTGACTGTTCTTGCCAGCGAGAGGGTTTTGCACGGGCGCTCGTTCCCGCTGTCGAAATACGACAAGCGGATCATTCTGGGCGAAGCCATCGGGCACTCCCTGTTTGGCGGCTATCGGTGTAATTCGAATGTCTCCAATGGATTCTTCATGGTTGGAATGGCATTGTGGGGCGGTGCCTCGCGGGTTGTTTTCTCCGGTATCTCTTTTGGGAACCAGCATGCTTACAGTGCTGGGACCGCTCTTTCTCAACGGGGCCACCTTCGTGAGGACCAGAGTTTTCTCAAGGTGGCGGTCGACTTGAAGTTGCCGGTTTTCACCACCTCCGATGAAATCCACGCATACAGCGGTCTGGCGATGTGGCCAGCCACCGAAGGATGCTCCCGCTCAGACCAGACTGCTGTCGATCGCCTCGTATAGCCGGATGTCCGCCCCGATCAGGGCCTGTACCATATCAGCATCATAGCTTTCCGGGAGGGTGCCGAACGATCCTGGGGTCTTGTTCTTCCACACCGGCGCGGACTGTGCCCCAAGTTTGTTCGAAAGCTGTTCGGTGAATGTGCCGATTTTTTCGAGTGTGCCGAAATGGAAGTAATTTGTGCTAAGAAAATCGTAGGGGTCCGACACCCTCATGCCGCCGGTGACGTAACCGACGGCTGGGTTGGCAAATCGATCCCGGTGTTTGTATAAATATCCGACGTAATCGTTGAAGCTGCCCTTGCCCGCGACCTTGATTCTTTCCGCGACATAAAACCGGCGACACGAAGGCCGATCGAGGAAACTTTTACGGTAGTATCTGTATTCCGAGAACAGGCGCCTTATAGGATCGCGGACGATGGTGATGTGTTGCAGTTGCCAACTTGGAAGCTGAGGCGCTCCGTAATGAAAATGGCCCGATACGATATCCCCCTTTTTTGCGTTGGAGTTCAACCGACTCCAAGCAGTGGAATAATCCAAGGTTCGAAAGAGCTTCCATAATCTCTTTTTCGTGCTACGCCTTTGACGAAACTCCTCCGTCCAGCCGATTCCCCGGTCGGCGTCCGGAGGAATGGGAGGCATCGCGTAAATCCTGCTGGCAGGGAGCGCGGAGGTCATCATTTCCACCAGCGACTGGCTGCCGGTTTTTCGGATTCGCACGAGGACGTAGAGGTGGGGTTTTCTGTTCATGCATGGGGCCAGGCCTTTGGTTCATGAGTCGCGCTCGAGAGCGGTCAGGATCGCATCCGCGATGGGTTCGGAGGGATCGCCACTGACCAAGCTCCACCCACAAGCAGGGATTGCATCCTTCACAGAAAGGTCCTCGGCGGTTTGAACAACGATGTATCCTTTCTTTTCGAGGGTTGCGAGATTCGATACCAGCCGGGGGGAGGCAGTTTGCCTGGGGCTTATCGATATGACGGGCCGCCCGGATGAGATCGCTTCATGGGTCATGGACATGCTGTCCGCGGTCACACATAGTCGGCAGCATGCTCCCATGGTGGCGATCAATGAAGTGGAGTGATTCCCTCGCTCATGAATGCAACTGTCGCCCAACAGGATTCCCGAAGCCTCCGCCAAGCGCTTGACCTTCCGCTCGACGGCGATGGGCGTCCTGCGGGATGTCGCAATCCGGATTCCGTGACCCGCCGACTTTGCCTGTTGGATGAAACGGTTCACGAGGGAAAGTAAGTCCTCAGGCGTCCAGCGGAGGCCCTCGCCATCGCCGCCAATAAGAAGGCCCCAGGCTTGCTGTCGGGCGATGCCTGCTGACTCGGCGGCTTTCTTCGCGCCGTCCGGTGTGATCATTGATGGAATCAGGTCGTATCGGTGGAATCGAGACTGGTTCAAGGGAGCGTCATCGGTTGCGATGAGGGTGAAATGTTCGGACTTCATTCTCCGCAGGGAGCCAAGGAAGATATTCGGGCAGGCGATTTTATGAGATAGAGCCGCGTTTGGCCACTGGGTGGCTCCGCCCGATGAGATCACAAGATCGATGCCTCCGAGCTCCGGCGGTCGCTTCAGGAAAAAATTCAATGGAATGGAGAATGATGGCGGACCCAAATACTGCAGAAGCTGGCGCACGGGGGACCAGCGCCATTTGAGATTGTGCTCAATGATATTGAGGTTCCGCTTGGCCGATAGAGTCCGGAGAACTCCTCTCACCTTGTTCTGGTGTCCTGTAATATCGTCCTTGATCCAGAGAACATTCATGAATTGAAGCGGTCAAGTCATCAATGGCATCAGACTCCGAACCTGCGCCGAAGTTTGCGTTCCATTCTTGCCTTGAGTTCGATCAGCCGGTTTTGCCATCCGGGCAGCTCGTTTTCCCAGGTTTTGAACGCAACGCGATGTGGCCGCCTGATTTTGAAGGGCTGGATCGTTGGGAAGTAGGCAGCCAAGCGCTCGTGCCACCATTCCTCGTCATGGAGCGTGACATGCGCGTTACGCCCATCCGAAAGAATGGCTTTGGCCGGGGCAATGTCAATGATCAGAAGGGCGTCGCGTCCGATCGTGGCCATTTCCGAGAGGACGGCATCAAGTTCATCCTCCGGAATGTGTTCGAGGACGTCGAAACTGGTCACAACGTCAAACCGCTCTTCGGGGATTTTATCGATGCCTGGCACCGCCGGATCGAAGCGGGCGGCACGGGATGCCCCCGCTTTTTTGCCCAGCCAGAGGGCGATTTCGCTTCGTCCGGCGCCGTAATCTATGATCGAGGAGGGGGCCAAGGCCAAGATGTGGGGGAGTACGGACGGGTAATCCTTGCCGCCCGTGCCATATACCTTCTTAGCGTGAAATTGATTGTAGTCGCTGATGTGCTTTCGTCTCATTTGTGAATTCCATGATCTAATGCTAGTGTTTCCGTCAGAGCTAGGATGCCGTTCATTTTGGTATGCTGAATAATCTTGTAGCCCTGTCTCTGCAACAGCCGGCTCAATGGTTCGCCATCCTTGCTAACTATTTCTACGATGATGAGGCGTGGCCAAAGCGTGCGAGGTGCGCTAGCAAAGAACGCTTCCAAAACTGGAGTTTCATAGCCCTCTATGTCGATTTTCATTGCATCTACTGCGGAGACCTCGGCCTCAAGTATGATGTCCAGCAAGGGCCGGCCTGGGACTTTGCGCCCTTCGCCGCCAAAACGCGCCGTCGATTGACCGAGGTTTTCGGCGTGCTCCTCGATAACGACCTCGCAGGGCGTGGGGGTCGCTGCGCATGGAAAAAGCGTGACTAAGGAGTTTAGAGTATTGGCGGTCAGATTATGCCGCAAGCGGGTGAGCATCACTGGGTTGGGTTCCACCGAGATGACGCGCAATCCGGCGTAGCCCTGAGACAGGGCCCAGAAGGTGTAAAATCCAGCATTCGCGCCCACGTCGAGGAAAACCGCACTAGGACGAAGTGCCGCGCGCAGGGCTTCGCGTTCTGTGGCGTCGTGGAACTTCGGCATCGTGAGCCAGCGCTGCTCGGTGAGATTGCCGCGGGAGCTGAGTCGCATTTTGAGCCCCCAGATCTCGCGGTCAAAGCAAGCTTGGCTCCCGTTTTTGACTGGTTTACGCAGAAGAAAAGCAAGCTTACGGGTCAACCAAGTTACTGGCAGATGGTCGATGACACTCAGGCAGATTGCTGTGAGTCCGCGCGGTTGCCAAGTGCCCCATGGGGACAATGTGTCAAAATTTGGCACGGCCTGATAGCAGTTGGCGTCTAGTCGGCATCAGATTTTTTCGGTCGTTTGAGCGGCTCGTGCCCTAGATACATGCTGACGATGGCTTTTCATGGTTGGAATCAGTGATGCGAGCTGGTGAGCAGGGATTGATATACCTCAAGGGTTGACTTTAGCATTCGTTTCAGCGAGAAAAGCTCTACTGATGAGGATGACGGTCTAGCATTCAGTATCGCTGCGGTTAGGTCAATGGCGGAATTCAAGTTACCAAGCTCAACCAAGCCTTGCGGAAATGCGACCTGCAGTTGTTCGGCGACTCCGCCGTGATTGTAGCCTACGACCGGCTTGCCTAGGGCCATCGCTTCGAGCGAAACGCGGCCGAACGCCTCTGGATCGCGGGATAGCGAGAACACCACGGCGGACACTGCCATGATTTCCCGCAGGTCGTTCCGGTGGCCGAGAAACGTCACGTGCTCCGGCACACCGAGAGAGGCGGCTAACTGTTTGAGTTCGTCTAGAAATGCGAGCTTCTTCGGGTGAGGTTCGCCAACGATCAGGCCATGCACGGGCCGCCCGCTCCCTATCAATGCGGCAATGATCCGGATGAAATCCTCCTGTCCTTTCCACCGGGTCAGCCGTCCCGGCATCAGCAAGGGTATGCGCCCTTCCAGACTCGGCAGTGCGGATTTCCACACGGCCAACCATCCAGCAGATGGCACAAATCCTGGAGAGTAAACCGTCTCGTCCACTCCTCGGTGAATCACTCGGATCCTAGTGGCGTCCGTGTGCGAATAGTTTTTTAAAATATAATCGCGCACGCTTTCAGAAACGGCGATTACGGACTCTCCCTTCGTCATGACAGAGGAGTAGAAGTTCACTGAGTAAAATCCATGAACCGTGGATACAAGCCGCGGGCGTGTTTTTGGATTCATACCGTGCCAAGCGAGATAAGCGATCCAGCCAGGTACACGGGAGCGGATGTGGAGGATATCCGGTCGCTCTTTTTCCATGAGATGTCTCAACGGCAGCACTTGCAACAAAGAGGCAAGGCTTTTGCGATGGACAGGCATAGCGATGTGTCGCGCGCCAGATGCCTCAAGTGCCTGTACCATGCGTCCCCCGTTCGAGATGACGATCGCTTCGTGACCCTCGCTCACGAGATGGGCCGCGATTTCAAGCGTTCCGCGCTCGACGCCGCCAGCGTTTAGCTCGGGGAGGATTTGGACGACTTTCATGGCAGTCGGATGAGGGGAATGGTTACCGACCTAGCCGCGGCAGCGAGCGTCGGTGAGGAGTCCTTTGTGAGAATGAAATCGATTGGAAGCGGCTCAAGTGCGTCGATTTTTTCTATGGCGGAGCGCAATGAGGCGAGCTGTGCGTTTGGGGAAAATTCGTGAATGATTGCATCGTTCGGGATCCACAAGGGGCGCGGCATGGATTTGGGAAGGACGAATTCGTAGTGAACATTTGGATGCGTCCACGGCGTTGGCACTTGCCATGAGGGATTTTTTTTCGTTAGCCACGCAAGCGCTCTGAAGGCTTTTTTTCCTTCTTGGGTTTCATCATCCAGCAAGGTGTTGATCGGGTTTTTTGGTTTGCATGGAAGTTTCCATCGTTCCTGCAACCAAAAGACATCAACGGGACTGCGCCGAATGGTTTGCTCGAGGGTTTCCATGCAATCGGCCGTGGTGGCGGCCTTGACGGGTAAAAATTCCGCGCGCCATTTGCTGGGGGATTCGGTGACGAGTGAAAGCGCGAGCAGTTCGCTTTTTGATCGTCGGGCAAGCAGGCTGGGCAGCGAACTTGAGCGTGTGAGTCTGCCGAAAAAAGGAACGAGATCGCCGTGGCGGCCCGTGCGTTGATCGGCGAGGATGCCAACAATGCCGCCATCGCGCAGGAAGCCGGTGATTTGATGAAATGAATCGCGTTTTGAAAACATCCGCGTTCCATCGGCTTCACGGCGTTTGCGAGTGCGGCGGTCGAGCGGAATATTGTTGAGATGACGGTACATTGCGCCCGCTTTGGAGCCAGCGGGGAAGAAATGCACCATGCGGCTGAGCAGTTCCCAGTTGCCCATGTGGGCGAGCAGCAAAACTACGCCTTGGCCTTTGGCGAGGGTTTGCTCGAGCAGTTCGATGTTTTCCACATGCAGGACATCCTTGAGTCGATCGGGCGAGAGTCTTGCGGTGTAGGCGAGGGAAAGCATGTTCGCGGCAGTGCGGCAGAAGCTGGCTTTGGCCATGCGGTGGATCTCCGCCATTTCCATTTCACCCGCAAAAGCGATACGCAGGTTGCGAATTACGATGCGACGGCGTTTTCCCATGAAGGGCCAAATGATGCAGCCCAACCATTCACCTACACGAAAGACCCATGGGCCGGGAAGGAGTCCGGCGATGAGCTCGATGATCGTGTGCCCGATGCACTCCAGCCGCCATTGCAGGAACTTGGCCTTGCTGGGGTTGCGAACGCTCATGGATGATTGGTGAAGTGAAGGGAAGTGGGACCCGCAACATTCAACCTGCGTGGCGGGAGGGGGTCAAGTGTAGGGGAGAATCAAGACTGCAAGACTCAAGAGGCAAGAGAAGAGGCAAAAGCGGCTGGCTCTTTGACTTTTGACCTTAGACTTCGAGACTTGCGACGCATTTGCATATCTAAGCTTGGAGCGGGACGCTCCAAGGACGGCCTGGATCAAGATGATCCAGCTAAGAAAGAAGAAGGCCCACTCCAGCCGCAAGCGCGAGAGTGGGAATGATGCCCCACTTTCGGAAATGGAGGAGGTAGAAGAATGTGGCGGCGAGGGCGAGGGGGAGGAGGTGGATGGTTTTTTCGTCGGGCTTGATGGTGTGCCATGCGAACCAGACGGCGAGATTGAGGATCACGCCCACGGCGGCGGCGGTGACGGCGGAGAGAGCGTGGTTGAGGCGTGGGTGGGTGCCGGCGCGTTCGATGAAGGGAGCGCCGGTGAAGATGAAGAGGAAGGCTGGGAGGAAGGTGCACCAGCTGGCGATGAAGGCGGCGGCACAGGCCATGAGGAGTGGCGATGATGAACCGGCATCATTCCATCCGGCGAGGAAGCCGACGAATTGCAGGACGAGCACGAGCGGGCCGGGCGTGGTTTCGGCGAGTGCGAGGCCATCCATCATCTGCGCGGTATTGAGCCACGACTCGGCATGCACCGCCTGTTGCGCGACATAGGGAAGCACGGCGTAGGCACCACCAAAGGTGATACAAGCGACCTTGCTGAAAAACCATCCGATGCGCGTGAGCACATGATCGGCACCAAGCATTACAAAACACAGCGCCAAAGGCGCGAGCCACACGGCCATCCATGCGGCGGCGCGTGAAAGGGTTTTGGAAATGCTTGGTGATGAAACAGCGTGCGCGGTGAGGTCGGCGGGCTCGGATAGGGGCGCGAGTGATGCCGCATGCGCATTGCGGCCATGCCACCAGCCAAAGGTCAGCGCGCTGATGATGAGCAGTGGAAATGGAACTTTGAGAAAAAACACCGCAATGAAGGAGAGCGCGGCAATGATTTGCAGGCTGGGGTTTCCCAAAACTTTTTTGCCCATCCGCATCAAGGCGGCGGCGATCAATGCCATCACGGCAGGTTTCAATCCATCGAATGCGGCGGCGACTGATGGCATCGATCCGAAGTGCACATAGGCAAGACTGATCGCAAGCATGATCAATGCGCCGGGTAGGACAAACAAGGTGCCGGCAACGATGCCGCCGCGCGTGCCATGCATGAGCCATCCGATGTAGACCGCGAGTTGCTGGGCTTCGGGGCCGGGAAGCGTCATGCAGTAATTCAGCGCGTTGAGAAATCGACGGTCATCGATCCACGGTCGTGTCTCGACAAGCTCGCGATGCATCAACGCGATTTGCCCGGTGGGCCCGCCGAAGCTGAGAAAGCCAATGCGCAGCCACACGCGCGCGGCTTGCGCGAGAGTTGGCTTGGTGGCATCGCGATTTTCCATGCGACACGAGCGTGAGCTGACAGCGAAATGCACGCAAGCTCTCAGGCTTGCGCGTGAGGGGGTGGATTGCCAAAGATTTCTCCATGCGAAAGCAGCAACGCGCCGACCACATCCTTCATCGGCTTGAAGAGCTGTATCCGGAAACGCCGGTTCCGCTCGATCACAAGGATCCTTACACGCTGCTAGTCGCGGTCCTGCTATCGGCGCAGTGCACGGATGTGCGGGTAAATCAGGTGACACCGGCCTTGTTCGCGCTCGCCGACAATCCGTGCGACATGATGCGAGTGCCGGTGGAGAAAATTCGCGAGGTCATTCGTCCTTGTGGACTTTCACCGCGCAAGTCGGCGGCGATATCGGAGCTTTCAAAAATCATCGTTAAGCAACACGGCGGTGAGGTGCCGCAGGATTTTGCGGCGCTTGAAGCACTGCCGGGAGTGGGCCATAAGACCGCCTCGGTAGTGATGGCGCAGGCCTTCGGCGTGCCGGCCTTTCCAGTCGATACCCACATTCATCGCTTGGCGAAGCGTTGGAAGTTGAGTGCTGGGAAAAATGTCGAGCAGACCGAACGCGATTTGAAAAAACTTTTCCCACGCGAATCATGGAACAAGCTGCATTTGCAGATCATTTTTTACGGTCGCGAACATTGCACCGCGCGTGGATGCGATGGGAAATCGTGCTTGTTGTGCAATGAGGTGAGATAGAGGTTTTGAGAATTTAGGAGCCTACGATGATTGCGAAACCAATACAGTTTCAAAACAAGATAGAGTCTAAAGCGGTTGTCATTGGGAAAATTTTCATCCACAAACATCAGCTATGAAAAGAGCGATGCCAGCGTTTCTCACGGTGAT
>JBEEOX010000003.1:0-24799 GCA_041191425.1 Verrucomicrobiota bacterium
CGGCCGAGTGCATGATCAATCCGCATCAGGCGGATCTTGCAGGTTTCGCAAAACTTTGGGGCATGAGCCATTTGCAGGTTCGCCGCGCCGATGACCTCGACGCATTTGATCCGGATGGCAAAGTCACTCTGCTCGAAGTCGTTCCCGACCCCGAACAAACCGAGCGGTTTTGGCGTGAATGGGCCATGATCAAATCCTGATGGATGCAGGCATGACAGCGCAGGGAAAGGGGGAGCTGTGGCTGATCCGCATGGCGGAAATTTTTGCAGATCAGGCACTGCAAATCATGGCGGGGCTTGATGCCCAACTGATTCGCAAACTCGGCAGGGATTTCTATCTGATCCGCATCAAGCAAGCGGATGCCATCACGCATTCATCCTTTGCGCGCTACCTTCGTTGGAACATGCCGGTGCATCACAGCTGGCCGTGCAATCCGCGCGAAACCGATGGCTTCATCGAAAAAGCCGCGCAAGCCTTACGGAGAAAATTTGGTGAAAGCGAAGCGCAGACATTGATCTGCGGGCCCATCGATCCTGGTTCACCCAAGCGTTACGATCGCAGCCTCGCCTCCAATTTGCGCGGGCGTGCGCTGCAGTTGTTTCCGCGCGAGTGGTCGACGATCAAAAACGCGGAGGAACAGGATCCAAATCAGGCGTCGTTGTTTTGTCTGGTCGGCAAGGAAGGTCTGTATGCGGGGTTGCGATCACCAAGGCGTTGCGATGGATTTTTTCCCGGCGGCACCAAGTTCATTTCGCAAAATTCACCCGACACGATCAGTCGCGCGGGAGCAAAAATCGCCGAGGCTTTGCATCACTTGCAGCTTACGCGAAGACCGCCGCCGCAAGGCTCGCGCTGGCTTGAGCTTGGTGCTAGCCCGGGTGGCATGACCACCGAGTTGCTCGCGAGGGATTACCAAGTGATTGCCGTCGATCGAGCGCCGCTTGATGTGCGCCTCAAGCATGCCAAAGGCCTCGTGCAGTTCGTCGCCGACGCGGTCGACTTCATGCCGCCTGCTGGTATGATTTTTGATGCGATGCTTTGCGACATGAATGGCGACGCGCGCGATGCGATGCGTCAGGTTGCGCGCTTGTCAAAGAACTTACAGCCAAAAGGCATCGTTATTTTCACGCTCAAGCTTCCCGGCATTTCCACGATTCAAGAGGCCGATGAGCTTGAGATGGCGGTCACGCAAAGCGCTAAGGTCGCAGGCTTGCATAAAATTGCGACGAGGCATCTGACCTACAACCGCAACGAGTTCACGATGTTTTTCAAACGTGAATCGTGAGACTTCGGATCAGGCAAGGTTGGTATAAACCGCCTGCACATCGTCATCGTCTTCGAGTTTGTCGACGATGGTTTCGACCTCGACCATCTGCTCTTCGGTCAGTTCGATCGGCTGGTTTGGCAATCGCTGCAGCCCTGACTTGGTGGCAGTGATGCTGAGCGCCTCGACTGCCTGCGAAAGCTGCGCGAAGGCCGTGTAATCACCGATGACTGAGACCACCCCCTCATCGACATGCATTTCCTCGAGGCCTGCATCGATGAGTTCGAGCTCGATCTCTTCGAGGTTCTTGCCCTCGGGCACAGGAAACTCGATCACCGACTTGCGCGAGAACATGAAGTCCAGTGCGCCCGAGTTGACCATTTGTCCGCCGTTCTTGTTGAAGATCGTTTTGATATTCGTCACGGATCGGTTCGAGTTGTCGGTTGCGACTTCGATGAAAAACAGCGAGCCGTGCGGGCCTTTCGCCTCGTAGTTGATTTCGGAAATCTCCGAAGCATCCTTGCCGGCCGCGCGTTTGATTGCTGCGTCGATGTTTTCGCGCGAGAGGTTTTGCGCTTTGGCGTTGGCGATGGCCACGCGCAGGCGAGCATTGGTTTCGGGGTCTGGCCCGCCATCCTTGGCGGCAAGGGTGATCGATTTTGCAAGCTTCGGGAACACCTTGGACATCGTGGCCCAACGCGATTCCTTTGCACGGCGGCGGCATTCAAAGGCTCTTCCCATGGCTGATCGTATCGGTGGTTTGCTTGAAAAGGATGATGCTGGTCGGGATAGATGTCCGCCAACTCATCGCGGGAAAGCATAGGGCTTCGCGAAGCACCAGAAAAGCCGGAAAAAAGGATCATCAAATACCGCTTCACGCGGAGCGCATTTGAAACCAATCAGAAACCGCTCGCCGGATGTGAGGGGTCCGGCTTTATTCTCTGGCATGCGCGTGCTCGCCATCGATCCGGCCGTCCGCAACACCGGCTATGCCTTGCTAGAAGGGGATGCCCGCAGTCCGGTGGTGCTCGGTTACGATGTGATTTCTATCCCCAAGTCCCTGCCGCAATCGGCGGCACTGGCAGCGGTGCGCAGTCATCTCGCAAATGTGATCAAAAAATTTCAACCCGATGAAGTCGCGGTCGAGGGCATCATTTATGTGCAATCGCATCAGACTGCGATCTCGATGGGTGCGGCACGTGCCGCGGCGGTGATCGCTGCGGCAGATCATGGATTGCCGATTTACGAGTATTCGCCCAAGAAGGTGAAAAGCGCGGTTGTGGGCAAGGGAAATGCCGACAAGTCGCAGGTCGCCTTCATGGTGCGCGCCTTGCTCGGACTCGCCGAAACGCCGCCATCCGATGCCGCTGACGCGCTCGCCATCGGCATCGCCCACTTGCAAGCGTCGGATCCACTCAGGGCAAAATTGCTCGACCGTCGACTCGTCTGATCGCGAAGTGCAAAATCATTCAACTGCCAGTTCACTGATGCTCGAGATCATCCACTTGCCGGATCCCGTTTCATACGACGATGGCCTGCGTCTGCAGGAATCGAGAGTCGATGCGCTGCTGTCAGGCGAAGCGGGCGATGCGGTTTTTTTGCTCGAGCATGAACCAGTTTATACGATCGGCCGATTGAAGGATCGTAGCTCTCTGCGCGATACTGAAAATTTACCATGTCGTGTGCATGAAACCAATCGCGGGGGGCAGGCGACGTATCATGGTCCGGGTCAATTGGTCGGATACCCGGTGCTCGATCTAAACCCGCGCGGTAGGGACCTTCACGCGCATTTGCGCACGCTGGAGGAAGCGCTCATTTTGGCGTGCCGAGACTTTGGGGTCGATGCACAGAGGCGCGATGGTCTCACCGGTGTGTGGGTCGGTGATCGTAAGCTCGCATCGATCGGTGTCGGCGTGCGCAAATGGATTAGCATGCACGGCTTTGCGATCAACATCACGCGCGAATCACTAGCGCCATTTTTTGCGATCACCCCCTGCGGCATTGATGGTGTGGTGATGAGTTGTTTGGAAAACGAAGCAGGCCGCGCGGTTACCGTGAGGGAAGCAGCGGAGGTGATTGGTGAAAAATTGCGCCAGTTGTTCGATCTCACTCGCCAATCACGCTGACCGCGATCTGGCGGGTGTGAGGATGACTGCGGTGTTCGAAGAGAAAGATTCCCTGCCAAGTGCCGAGGGACATTTTTCCGTCGATGATTGGAATGACTTCACTCGTTCGGGTGAGCGCCATGCGGATGTGGCTAGGCATGTCATCGGGTCCCTCGAGCGTATGGATGAACCATGGGGTGTCCTCGGGTACGAGCTTTTCAAAAAACATCTCAAGATCGCGCCGTGCTGAGGGGTCAGCATTTTCCATGATCACGAGGCTCGCGCTGGTGTGACGTACAAAGACCGTGATCGTGCCGTTGCTAATGGACGCGCGTGAGACGATGGCGGCAACCTGACTCGTGATTTCGCTGGTGCCTTTGCCGTGTGTGCGGATGGAAAATGTTTCGGTGTGCGCAGTCATTTTAAGTCAGTCGGATTGTTTGTTATCAGCACGATGCGCACTTGAGCACCCATTTGCCATAGGCCTGACCCTGTTCCATTGCCGTGTGGGCGGCGCGAAGGTTTTCCACGTTGAGAGAATCAAACACGCGGGTGTGGATTTTCGGAAATTTCCCTGCTTCGCATCGTGCTGCCAGTGATGCGAGGATGCGTCCTTGCTGGTGCATGTCGGGTGATTGAAATTTTGCGCGAGCACCCATGAATTCCCACGCGATGCGCGCGCATTTCGCTTTGAGCGGATCGCCGATGTGGAGTTTTTCGCTCGGTTCGACGATGAGTCCGAGTGTGCCGAAAGGCGCGATGAGTTGAGAGGTCGCCGACCAATGGATTTCGGGCTGATGCAAATTGGCAATGAATGGGTAGGCATTGAAACCCAAAGCCTCGGACTGCGCGATCAGGTCCTTGCGGTGGTTGATCACATGATGCGCGCCAAGTTGCTGACACCATGCGATGGTTTCCGGTCGTGAGGCAGTGGCGACGACGATGAGTCCCGCATCGCGGGCGAGCGGAATGAGTGCTGATCCGACACCACCCGCGCCATTGATGATTAGAATCGCTTTTTCGCGATCATTGCCTTCGACACTCACACCCATGCGTTCGAAGAGCAATTCCCACGCGGTTATGCCCGCCAATGGCAGCGCGGCGGATTCTTCGAATGACCAGTTGCGCGGTTTGATTGCTACGAGTCGCGCGTCGACAGTCTGCAGTTCGGCGTTGCAGCCTTGGCGTGTTAGGTCGCCCGAGTAAAAAACTTCATCGCCGATTTTGAAATCGCTCACCTCGCTGCCGACCTCGGTCACGACGCCCGCCGCATCCCATCCGAGAATGCGCGGCGGCTCGTGCATCGTTGCGCCGAGTGATTTGCGGATTTTGGTGTCCACCGGATTCACCGCGCAGGCATGAATGCGAACGATCAAATCGCTCGGGCCGGGCACGGGATCTGCTGCCTCGAATTCCACGAGGCATGCGGGGTCCGTGGTGGGCAGAAAGGTGCGCGCGCCGATGGCTCTCATCACTGACATTCAAGCGTTAATCGCCGGTTCATGGCAACTGCGGTTTCGCGCCGCTCACCCCATACAATCTCACGATTAGCGGATTCATGCCCCTAACTTTCACATCGGGCATTGGCGCGTTGGGATTTTCGTGCGATGTTCCGGCCATGGACTTCGCGGAGGTGACCTGTCCGACATGTTTTGAGTTTTTCGAGGTGGCTGTGCCGCCGCCGGATGAACAACCTGCGGAGGTGGATTACGATTGCGAGGTCTGTTGTCGACCGATGGTGATCGTGTTCAATGGCGCAGAAGTCTATGCGAAGGGATTGGGCGAATGAAAAAAAATCCCGATCCATCGTTTGTGCCATCGGGCACGCGCTATTCCGGATTGCTGCCGCAAAAGGGTTGGCCGGTGCGCAATTTGAAATTTCTTCGACATCGCGTCGTGCCCGGCATGTTCCGTCGTCGCGCGGGCAATGTCCTCGAGCCCGTGTTAGCTCCGCCCGAGGACGGAAAGGTTCGCATCACATGGATCGGACACGCGTCGTTTTTCCTGCAGTTTGCAGGTCACTCGGTGATCGTCGATCCGAACTGGGCGAAGTGGCATGGACCGGTCAAACGGCATCGTCATCCCGGACTTGATCTGCACGGCGTGCCCGAGGTTGATCTCGTGCTGGTGACGCACGCGCATTTCGATCATTTGCACAAACCGAGTCTTAAAATTTTGCAAGCGCGCGAGGGGATTGTGGTGCCGCGGGGCAGCGGCTCGCTGGTGAAAAAACTCGGATTTCCCGCGACCTATGAAATGGGCGTTTGGGATCAGTTGCAGTTTGATCAGTTGGATATCATTCACACGCCGTCGCATCACTGGGGCGCGAGATTCATTCACGACACGCATCGCGATTACGGCGGCTATATCGTGCGGGCCGGCGGCAAAAGCGTATTTCACTGCGGAGACAGCGCGTACTTTGGCGGCTTTGCCGAAATCGGCGCAAAGCACAACATCGACATCGCCCTGATGCCGATCGGTGCCTACGAATCACCCAGCGGACGCGATGTCCATATGAACCCCGAAGAGGCTGCTCGCGCGTTCATCGACCTCAACGCGAAACTGCTGATCCCGATGCACTACGGGACTTTCCCACTGGGCAACGAACCGCACCACGAGCCTGTAGAACGGCTCCTGGCGGAGGCCGATCGACTCGGAATCAGCGAGCAGGTACTGGTTCCCGAAGAGGGAGTTGGAATCGAGTGGTAAATTCCGCGACATGTGCAAAAGTTCGGGCATCTTGAAATCATCCCTAATCAAATCCTGCTGGATGGCACTGCTCAGCATATTGCCGCTGCTGGCATCCTGCGAACCCGACAAGAAAACACCCATGAATGATCATCCTGCCGCAATGCCATCGGTTCCCGAAAATGCCGAGATCGCAACCTTGGGTGCGGGATGTTACTGGTGCATCGAAGCAGCGTTGAAGCAAATCGACGGTGTTTATTCAGTGACCTCGGGCTTCATGGGCGGTCATGTTCCCAATCCTACCTATGAAGATGTCTGCAGCGGCGAGAGCGGTCATGGCGAAGTCGTGCGCGTGGTGTTTGATCCGAAAAAAATCAGCTTCGCCAGGTTGTTGGACTGGTTTTGGAAACTTCACGATCCGACCACGCTCAACCGTCAGGGCAATGATGTCGGCACTCAGTATCGCTCCGTGATTTTTCACCATTCGGAGGAGCAGAAAAAAATCGCCGAGGCCTCGAAGGCGGCAGCCGCCAACGACTTTGACGATCCGATCGTGACCGAGATCAGCGCCGCGTCCGAGTTTCACCCCGCGCCGGAGTACCACCAGGACTATTATTTCCAGAACAAGTCCAAGAATCCGTATTGTCGCTTCGTGATCGAGCCCAAGCTGCGCAAGCTCAAGCTCGACCATTGAGCCTGAAGTTTTTTCGGGACTTGGATCTTGCAAAATTGCTGGCAAATTACGGCCAAGCCAAGCGCACGCCATGTTTTCCTCGATTCGTAAGCCCATCTTCCTGATCGCCGTTTTTTTCGTCGCATATGGAGCGGTTTCTGCCCTGCGCAAATGCAGCCACGGAGAGTCTCCCTCAGCTTGGTGGCCGCGCTCTTCGTCAAAGCCTGCACCGGAATTACGACCCGAAAAATTTACTCTGCCGGAGCTGCCAGCGCTTGAGCTTGGCGATGTTCAGTTGCTTTCAAGACTCAACGATGAATACGCCAATCTCACCCGCGCGGTGGTGCCTTCGGTGGTGAGCATCGACACGCAGGGCATTCGCACCCAGCGACTCGCGGATTTCTGGGGGCGCGTTTATGAAAGGCGCATGCCCACCCAGGGACAAGGCTCTGGCGTGATTGTTTCGGAAGAAGGTCATGTCGTCACAAACCACCATGTGGTGGCGGGTCAGCAAAAATTTCGTGTCACTTTGCACGGTGGCAAAACCTACTCCGCGCGTCTGATCGGCGAGGATCGCCTGCTCGACATCGCAGTTCTCAAAATCGAAGACAAAGGCCCCTTCCAGCCGCTGAAGCTCGGCGACTCGTCACAAGTCCAGGTGGGGCAATTGGTCTTCGCGGTCGGCAATCCCTTCGGTCTCGGTGAAACGGTGACGAAAGGAATCATCTCGGCCAAGGAACGCTCGATCTCCGACAATCAACGCGACCTTTTCCAAACTGACGCAGCGATCAACCCCGGCAATTCGGGTGGGCCCTTGGTGAACCTGCGCGGAGAAATCATTGGCATCAATGTCGCGATCTTCTCACCCGACCGCCAAAACCCGGGCTTCCAAGGGGTCGGGTTTTCGATTCCCTCGAATGACGTGCGCGATGCCATCGAGCAGATTCTTGAGCGGGGTCGGCCGATCCGGGGATTTCTTGGCGTGCAGATGCACGACCTCGACCTGATGTTGCGTTCCCAGCTTGACTACGGTGGCGACGGCGGAGCTTTGGTGACCGCCATCATTCCAGGTTCTCCGGCGGAAATGGCGGGTTTGCAGCAGTGGGATGTGATCGTGAAGCTCAAGGGAAAATCCATCGAATCATCGAACCAGTTGCTCAGCATCATCCAAAGCTCGCGAGTCGGCGAAACGATTGACATTGAAGTGTGGCGAAGCGGAACCATCATAAAACTTCAGGCAAAAATCGTCGAGTTCGACGCTAATGCGACAGCGCTACCCGAAAAGTGATGCGGTGCGTTTTGTCTTTCCACCCTTCATTTCACACCTCGTCACCCATTCATGAAAGCTCCCCATTGGTTTTTGATTCTCGCGGGGGTGCTCGCCTTATCCGCTGTCGCGTTGTGGTTCATTCGACCCGGTGTCGCGCCCAAGCCAGAGGAAACTCAACAAGCCCCCGCTCCTGTCTTGGTGCCTGCTGAGCCCGTGCCCGATCCCGAACCAGTTGCTCCTGAAACAACACCCGCAGCTCCATCGGCTCTCGAGGGGTATGCCGATCCTGCGAAATTGGCGCAGCGCATCGTGGCCGCTCTTGAGTCGGGTGATGTATCGTCGTTCGAAAGACTTCTTGGCGACTCGCGACTCAACGAGGCAAGCCGTGAAGCGATCCGTGATTTGCTCGCCACGAAACCGAAGCTTGCGAAGAAAGGCATTCGCGAGGTTGGTGAGCTGGAGTTGAACAAGCGCGTGCGCTGGATGATCGAGCTGGAGGATGGTCGATGCCTCACGCTTGATCTACTCAAGGAGGGCGGACTCTGGTCGGTGGAAAAATTTGTTTTGCCTTCGCGTGACGGCAAGGATGCGCAAGAGTCGCCAAATGATTCGCTTGCGGTGGCCGATGCGTTTTTGCAGTCGGTGCTCGACCAGAGGTTTGAAATTGCCCGCAAGCATGTGGATCCGAAGTCCGTGAGCGACGCTAAGATCGCTGGGCTATGCATACTTTTTGAGGAGGGTATGTACTTGCTGCGAAAATCCAAGCCGCTGCGATCGATGCTGAAAAAACCGGATCTTGCGGGTTACCTTGCGAACATTGAGGCCGCCGACGGATCTCAGGATGCGAGTGTGGCAATCACGCTCCGTGGTTCTGGGAATCCCGCCAAGTGGCTTGTGAGCGAGATCAACCTCGATCGCTTGCTTGCGGACTATGCGCGCCGCGTCGCGGGGGGTGATGTCTATTACTCGCCTTTGGTAAAGAACCCCTCCGGTGGCGATACCTTGGCACTTTATTTCGACTTCGACGAAGACGAGGTGAATCCGCGTTCTCAAAGGCAGTTGGAAATTGTTGCGAAAATCCTCTGCGCCGATCCTTCTAAAAAAATCACTCTCAGCGGTCACACGGACGCGCTCGGAACGAGGAATTACAATGACGACTTGTCGGGTCGTCGTGCCGCAGTGGTGCGCGACTTGCTCATCAAGTCCGGCGTTTCCGCACAGCAGATTGTGACGCTTGCCAAAGGATCGAGCCAACCGCGCAGACCGAATGTGACCGAGGGCGGTGTGGACAATCCCGATGGTCGTAAGGTCAACCGCCGTACCGAGATTTACCTCGATTTCTAACAGAAAAAATTTTGCGACCTTTTTCACATGTTCAAATCCGATGCACGGTCATGCGCTTGCGCACGGCCGCCTGTCGTCATGTGGTGTGGTCCACATGCTTGCTGTTTCCATTGATCGGTTGTGCTGACCGCCCATCCAGCGTCGGCAGTGAGCCGCCAAAGGAATGGATCAATGGCGCGGGATTTCCTGTCGCATCGCCTCAGAAGGATTTGGCGCGGTGGTGGGCGCGCTTTGATGACCCGCAAATGTCGAAGTTGATCTCTGCCGGCCTTCAGGGAAATCCAAGCATTGCATCGGCGGCTGCGCGGGTGCGCGAAGCTCGCGCTCGACGCGATGAGGCGACCGCGCAACTCATGCCGTCACTGAGTGGATCGATGCGTGGCATCGGCGATGCCGAGCGTGAGGGTGGCGAGTGGCTGACGAATTCCTCGGGCCGCGCCGCGCTTGAGGCGACATGGGAAGTCGATTGGTTTGGAAAAAATCGCAAGCTCGCAAAATCTGCTGCCGCCAACTTTGCGGCGACGGAAGAAAACCTCCGCTCGGTGCAGGCATCGCTCGCGGCGGAAATTGCGATCGCCTACACACGCTTGCGCATCGATGAGGAGCGACTCTTTGTGCTGCGCGACATCGTGGTGAGCCGCGAAGAAACCGCGCGACTTGCCTCGTGGCGACAGCAGGCGGGCGAGGCGGATTCGCTAGAGTCGGATCAGGCAAGCGCGAGTCTCGAGCAGGCACGCGCCGCGATCCCGACGCTCGAGCAGTCAATTGCGCAGCGACGCAACCAACTCGCTTTGCTCTGCGGGCGCGAGCCCGGCGCATTGGATGACGCGCTCTCGGACAACCGCGCGCGCATTCCTAACCCAGCGCGTGACCTTGCCATCGGCATCCCAGCCGACACGATACGCCAGCGACCGGATGTGCGCGAGTCGGGTTGGAAAGTTTCCGCCGCGGTCGCCGAGCTCGATGCCTCAAAAGCACGGCGATACCCGTCGCTCAATTTGAGCGGCACGCTCGGCATCAACTCGCTGGCGGTGGAGAAAATTTTTCGTCCCGAAAAAACTGCGGCAGATCTGATCGTGGGTGTTGCTGGGCCGATCTTCGACGCAGGTCGCATCCGCGCCGACATTGAGGCGCGTGGTGCGGCTTTGGATCGCGCACTACAGGATTACCGCGCATCGGTTTTGACCGCGTTGTCTGAAGTCGAGGACGCGCTCATCGCCTGCCGTCGCTCGGGTGAAAGATTGACGACTTTGGAAAAAGCTGTGGCGTCCGCGCGTGAAGCAGCGACCCTTGCCCAACAACGCTACGAGGCAGGTGTCACCGACCTCATCACTGTGCTCGACGCACAACGCACGCTGCTTGGCATCGAGGACAATCTTCTTGCCTCGCGTGCTGATCACATTCGAGCTTACATCGATCTCTACAAGGCGCTGGGTGGCGGATGGTCATGACGCCGCGACGAGCCCAACAATTTTTCCACACATGCAAGCGGATTCATCAAACAACAAACTGCCGGAGATCATCCGCAGCGCTCGGCCATTGCATCCGATTTTGAAAATCTGGCTGCCCGCATCGGCGCTGGTCACATGCCTTTTGCTTGTTTGGAACTTGGTCCGCAAGGGAGATCATGCCAACGAACCGGTTTTTAAAACCGAGAAGATCGAGCGCGGCGACATCGATCTGGTGGTGACGGCGACCGGAAATCTCACGCCGACCAACCAAGTCACCATCGGTAGCGAGCTTTCGGGAACCGTCTCCGAGGTACTGGTCGACATCAACGATGTGGTGAAAAAAGATCAGCCCATCGCGCAGCTCGATACGGCGAAGTTGACTCAGCAAACCGAACGCAACCGCGCGATTTTGCTCTCCGCCGAAGCGCGCGTCACGCTGGCGATGGCGACGCTCACTGAAAACACGGCGGCGCTCACGCGATACGAGGATCTTTTGCGGCTAAGTGATGGCAAGACGCCGTCCAAAGCGCAGCTTGATACCGCACAAGCGGCGGTCGATCGCGCGAAGGCCGAACTTGAAAGTGCCAAGGCGGCGGTGAACGAAGCGCAGGCAAGTTTGCGCGCGATTGAACGCGACCTCGCCAAAAGCATCATCCGCTCACCGGTTGACGGCATCGTGCTTTCGCGCACGGTGGAGGTCGGCCAAACAGTCGCGGCATCTTTCACCGCACCGGTGCTTTTTGTGATTGCCGAGGATCTTCGAAAAATGGATCTGGTCGTCGCAGTGGCAGAATCCGACATCGGCCGCGTCGCATCCGGTCAACAAGCAACGTTCACCGTCGATGCCTGGCCCACACGCACTTATCAAGCGACCGTTCAACGGGTTGCCTACGGATCGGTCATCACCAACAATGTCGTGACTTACAATGTCGAGTTGGGCGTCGATAATGCCGACCTCAGCCTGCGCCCGGGCATGACCGCGACCGCTGATATTTCCGTCGCGCGCGCCACGCAGGTGCTTCATGTGCCGAATGCCGCGCTGCGCTTTGATCCGCAATCGGTGTTGGATTTTCTTAAAAACAAAGCTCCCAAACGCACGCTCGTGCAAACTTTGTCGCCCGGCGGCGGTCGTCGCTGGAGTCAAAGCCCGATGATTCAAAAACCTACTGAACGCGCGAAGTCCACCCGCGTTTGGTTTTTGCGCGATGGCGAGCCGGTTGAGTGTCCCGTGACAATTGGCATCACCGATGGTCGCATCACGGAGGTAAAAGGGGAGGGGCTTGGCGAAGATTTGGAGGTCATTGTCAGCGCCGCACTGCCAACCGAATCATGAATGAGGCGCCCCTCATCGATCTGCGCGAAATTACCAAGACCTATGGTCGAGGTGATGCGGTGTTTCATGCGTTGCGTGGTGTGGATCTGCGCATCGATCGTGGCGAGTTTGTGGCGATCATGGGTCCGAGCGGTTCGGGCAAGTCGACTTTGATGAACCTGCTCGGCTGCCTCGATCGACCCACATCAGGAAGCTACCAATTCAGTGGCATCGCGATCGAATCGCTCAGCAAGGATCAGTGTTCGTTGATTCGCCGTCATGCCTTGGGTTTCGTCTTTCAAGGTTTCAATTTGCTGGCTCGAACCTCGGCATTGGAAAATGTCGAACTGCCCTTGCTGTACCGAGGCATACCCACCAAACAACGGCGCGACATGGCGCGCGAGGCCTTGGCCAGTGTCGGCATGGCCAACAAAGAAAAAAATACACCCGCCGAACTTTCGGGCGGTCAGCAGCAACGCGTGGCCATCGCGCGGGCCATTGTCACCGCACCTGAAACCCTCTTTGCCGATGAACCCACCGGCAACCTCGATTCAAAAACCACCGTCGAAATCATGGACCTGCTCTGCAAACTCAATCGCGACCGCGGCATCTCCATCATCATGGTCACGCATGAGGATGATGTCGCGGCATTCGCCAAACGCGTGGTCCGCGTGAAAGACGGGCTGATCGCGAGTGATGAGAGGGTCTGAAGTTATTGGTTAAGAGTCATAAGTTTAGAAATTCATGTTTTTCAACGCCTTCATCCTCGCGTTACGCGAGATACGCCGAAACATCACCCGCGCGTTTTTGACCGTGATCGGTGTGGTGATTGGTGTTGCGGCGGTGGTGACGATGGTGACGCTCGGTCGTGGCGCCACCGAGATGGTGAAATCGCAGATCTCGCACCTTGGCAGCAATGTGATTATCCTGCGACCCGGGCAAGGATGGGGGCAGTGGGGCGCCATGTTGTTTAGTCTCAACGATGTGCAGGCCGTTCGCGAGCAGATCAGCGGCGTGCGCGCTGCAGCACCCTTGGCGACAGGAAATGCGCCTGCCGTGTTCATGGAAAATGTGCGGCATTCCGATTATCAGGGCACCACGCCCGAGTACTTCGACATCGCCGGATGGAAGCTCAGCGAAGGGCGTTTTTTTGATAAGGATGAGTTGCGCAAGGGTGCGGCTGTTTGCGTGATCGGCGAAACGATCCGCAAGGAACTCTTCGGCTCAGTGCCCGCAGTGGGTCAAAAATTGCGGCTTCGCAATGCCTCGCTTTTAGTGATTGGCGTCACGGCCGTGAAAGGGCAGGGGGGCTTCGGCGATGACCTCGATGACAACATCATTCTTCCCATCACCACCATGCAGCGTCGACTTGCGGGTTGGCCGCCGCCACAAAACATCAACCAGATCCACATCGCGGGATTGGACGAGTTGTCGTGCGCAGGAATTGTCGCCGACCTCACGCTGTTGATGCGCGAGCGCCGCAATCTGGCCGACAACGAGCAGAACAATTTTTCGGTGGTCGATACGCGTCAGATCGCCGAGACGGTGAGCGCCAGCACACGAACACTCACCTCATTGCTCGGAACAGTCGCTGGGGTGAGTTTGTTGGTGGGCGGCATCGGTATCATGAATGTGATGCTGGTTTCGGTGACCGAGCGGACGCGTGAAATCGGCATTCGTTTGGCGATCGGCGCGCGGGCTCGCGATGTGCTGCTGCAATTCCTGGTCGAGGCAGTGACGCTTTCATGGGTCGGCGGCCTCGCAGGAATTTTGCTCGCTTACGCGCTTTGTCACAGCCTTGCGCAGGTTGTGGGTGCGCCATTCATCTTTGACCCCAAGATCAACCTAATCGCCTTCGTCTTTTCCGCCGCGATTGGCATCATTTTTGGTTTCATGCCCGCACGCCGCGCGGCATCGCTGGATCCGATCGAAGCGCTGCGACACGAGTGAGCGCATTTGTGCACGCTGCGAGAAAGGATTCCGTGACAGCGTTCGCATCCGGTGCATGATGCATGGCGTGACATCACTCTCAATCGCTGCTCTCAGGGAATGCGCCGGCGCGACTCCGGTGCAGGCCGCCGTCATCGCACAATTGCAAAGCCGTTCGACCCGCGTCGCCAAGACCGGCAAGCCGTATCTGGAAATGACCTTTGCCGACTCGACAGGGAAAATGTCGTTCAAACTTTGGTCGGATTCGCCGGTCTATCAGGATGCCGAGGCGCTCAAGGAATCGTCGGTACTGCGGCTCGTGGCGCGCTGGACGCAAAGTTCCTACGGCATGGACGCCAAAGAGCTCGAGTTCCATCTTCCGGATGAGGCCGCGCTCTCCGATTTCTACGCAGGCGATGCGGATTTGCGTCGGCGTCAGGACGCGGACTTCGTGGTGATCCAGAGTTTCTGCGCAAGCATCGCCGAGCCGCGACTGAACACGCTGTGTCGGGTTTTCCTCGAACAAATGGGCGACCGCTTCCGTCGCACGGCAGCGGCCCGCAAAAACCACCACGCGCGTCGCGGCGGACTGGTCGAGCATGTCGCGCAGATGATGCGTGCGGCCGATGCGATCTGTGGCGTGTATCCCGAACTCAATCGCGATCTGATGATCGCCGGCGTGCTGTTTCACGACTGTGGGAAATTGTGGGAAAATACCTATCCCGAGCATGGATTCACGCAGACTTTCACTCTCGCTGGCGAACTGATGGGCCATATCCCGCTTGGTATTGAAATCGCCAACAAACTCTGGAGAGATCTGATGGAATCCGATGACGCAAAGGCATGGGCGGACCTCAAGCCTGCGTCCGACGAGATTCGTCTGCATCTCCTCCACCTGATTGGCAGTCACCACGGCGAGCACCAGTTTGGCTCGCCTGTGCTGCCGCGCACACCCGAGGCCTTTGCCCTACACTACATCGACAACCTCGACGCCAAGCTCGAGATGCTGCGCGATGCCTACACCCAGTCGCAAGAGATCGCGCCCAACATCGTCGAGCGGGTCTTCCCGCTGCAGAACAATCTTGTCCGACCGCTGCCAAGCCATGAGGCGCCTCAGGCCGAGGATCCCGTCACTTGACAGTATGCACGATTGATCCTAAGTACATACTCATGAAAAGTCGCATCACCATCACCATCGATCCGAAGGTGCACGCGCTAGCTCGCAAAACCGCCAAGCGCAAAGACACGACGGTCTCGGGATTGATCGAAGGACTGCTGCGCGAGGAAGGTGCTCATGCACGGCAGGGGATTGTCGATAAAATGACGGGTGTCGCGAGCCTGCGTGAGTCAGGGAAAGGAGAAAGCGCGGACGATTTGATCCGCAAAGCGCTGCGCGCGAAGTACATCCGCGGATGAAGCTGCTGATCGATACGGATGTCTTGCTCGATGTGGCGCTGGGGCGTGAACCGCATGTGCAGGCGAGTGCCGCGGTGTTGAAGTGGGTCGAGGCCGGTGGCAAGGCTGCGGTCGCGAGTCATTCGATCGCCAATTGCGCCTGCCTGCTCAAGAATGCCCGACCCTTTCTGCGTGCGTTGATGCAAATCGTCGATGTTGCCGCAGTGGAAAAAAACGAAACGCGGCGCGCGCTCGATCTGCCGATGACCGATCTTGAAGATGCGCTGCAAGTCGCGGCGGCGGAATCATGGGGCGCGGATCTTGTTGTCACACGCAACTTGCGCGATTACCGCCGATCACCGATCAAAGCAATTTCACCCGATGATTTTCTGAAAAAATTCCTCTGATCTCACTTATTATGCATCCATTCCTCTCTCCCGATTTCCATGTCCGTTGGTCGACACTCGTGCCCGAGGCGGTTGAGCCTGACATCCGTCACGCGCTCTCGCTCGCCAAACAAGCCATCGACGCGATTTGCGATCAGGATCGTTTGACGCTCACCTATGAATCGACCTTTCTCGCGCTGGAAAATGCCACGGAAGAACTCGGTTGCGGCTGGGGTCGTTTGAACCATCTCGATTCCGTCTGCGACAACCCCGCGCAGCGCGAGGCGCTCAATAAAATGCTGCCGGAAGTTACGGATTTTTATGCGTCGATTCCGCTCAATGATCGACTCTGGGAAGTGCTCAAAGCCTTTGGCGAAAGTACCGAGGCGGCAAAACTCGATGCAGTGAAACAACGCTTCGTTGAGGAAACCCTCGCAGATTTTCGTCAGTCGGGCGCGGATCTGCCGCCCGACGAAAAGGAACGCATCGCGGCCATCGAGGCGGAGCTTTCGACGCTCACGAAACAATATTCGGAGCATGTGCTGGATTCGACCAACGCGTGGGAGCTCGTCATCACCGATGAGTCGAAGCTCGCGGGCCTGCCCGAGTCGGCCAAGGTCGCGGCTGCCGCCAACGCGAAGGCCAAAGGCCTTGCGACGGATGACAAACCCGCCTGGCGCTTCACGCTGCAATTTCCATCGATGTTTCCGATCATGCAGCACCTGCACGACGACGCGATCCGTCATCAGGTCTGGGAGGCCTCGAGTCGCGTTGGCGCATACGGCGATTTCGACAACACGCCGCTCGTCTGGCGCATTCTTGGATTGCGACACGAAAAAGCCACGCTGCTCGGTCATGGACATTTCGCCGACCTCACCCTGCTGCGCCGCATGGCCGGATCGGGCGAAGCGGCGCTCGCCTTCATCGAGAAACTCCACGCACACATCGTGCCGGCCTTTCATGCGGATTTCCGCCAACTCGCGCAGTACAAGGCGGCAAAAACCGGCGAAGCTGTCGATGCCTTGGAGCCATGGGAAACGGCCTACTGGGCCGAGCGTCAGCGCATGGAAAACTACGATCTCGATGACGAAGCGCTGCGTCCTTATTTCCCCGTCGATGGCGTGATGTCTGGCATGTTCGAAATCGCCTCGCGGCTTTTCGGGATCACCATCCGCCAACGCGAAACGGTGTTCAATGAACCCGATGCATCAGGATCCAAAATCGAAGTCTGGCACCCGGAGGTTTCGTTTTATGAAATTCACGATTCGGACAGCGGCGTACATCTCGGATCGTTTTATGCCGACTGGCACCCACGCGAATCAAAACGCGGCGGCGCGTGGATGAACTCGCTGCACACGGGTCATCCGGGCGAGCCTCACTTGGGCCTGATCGTTGGCAACATGAGCCCGCCGGTCGACGGCAAGCCGGCCCTACTCACGCATGGCGAGGTTGAGACGATTTTCCACGAGTTCGGCCACCTTTTGCACGGCATGCTCAGCGAGGTTCCGGTGCGCTCGCTGGCGGGTACCAATGTCGCGTGGGACTTCGTCGAGCTGCCCTCGCAGATCATGGAAAATTTCTGCTGGGATCGTGACTCGCTCGACCTCTTTGCGCGTCACTTTGAAACCGGCGAACCCATCCCCGAGGAGCTCTTTGCCAAGATGATTGCCGCGCGAAATTACCTCAGCGCCACTGCTTTCATGCGTCAGCTTTCCTTTGCGAAACTCGATCTTGAATTGCACATCCACTACACGCGCTGGCTCGGTGGTGAACTCGATGCGGTCGATCGCGAAATCCTAAAGGACTACCGCGCGCCGCTCAAGACCGAGACACCGTCGATGCTACGGCGCTTTGGGCATTTGTTTTCGAGCCCGACCGGTTATGCGGCTGGTTATTACTCCTACAAATGGGCCGAAGTGCTCGATGCCGATGCTTTTACGCGATTCCAAAACGAGGGAGTCCTAAACCCCGACACGGGCCGATCCTTCCGCGAACATGTCCTCAGCCAGGGCAACGCCGCGCCCGCCGAGGAGCTCTACCGCCGCTTCATGGGCCGCGACCCCGAACTCGAGCCACTGCTCGTCCGCGCGGGATTGGGATGAAAAAGATTCAAGTGGTCAGTTTTCAGTTTGAAGTGAAGAGAACGAGGAAGCGGCTTCTTCCCTTGAATCTTGTTTCTTGAAGTCTTGTCTCTCTTGCCGGTAGGGCGACGCGCCCCGCTGCGCCGAATCCCAAGTAGCGCGGTCTCGCTGAGACCGCATGGGTCCAAATCAAGGCAAGTGAGTCAAAACGACCTAGAAAATCAGGAACGAATTCCCTAATTTCAATGTAGGGAAACATCTGACCATCGATAGCGCGGTCTCGCCTAGACCGCACAAAGCCCCAAATTCTCGAAAAAGCTCCCCAAACCGGCGCTCCCGACCCTCAATTGACGCAAAAATCGGGTCGCTGACTTGATTCTGCGCTAGATTTCGATCAAATCGACACATGGATTAAATGTAACTCATTGAAAATAAAAGATTTAGTGATTATTGACTTGCGCCCTGTGACATTTTCGTTGCATTCATGATTTTATCTTGTAGGCTTGTTATATCGATTGTTTGATATTCACGGAACTTGACCAAAACCATGAAAAAAAATTCTAGCGATTTTTTGGTTGACGATGAGTTCTGAATCGTACTTCAATGAAAACAACAAAGCACCAATCAACACAAACATTCAATCGTTCATGAAAACTCAATTTACCTTCTCGCTCCTCGCAGCCGCCGCTGTCTGCGGCCTAGCCAATGCGCAGACCGCATACACGACTCCGGTGGGTTATACCACGCAGACTCTAAATGCTAATAGTATCAATCTCATTGGCTTAACTCTTCAAAACACGCCACTTGCCTCGGGCGATTTTGATACTGTTTCAGGCACGACCTTGACTGATTCGTCAGTTACATATTCTCCCCAGGCTGGCAGAACTTATGTTCTCGAAATAACGGAATCAGCTACCGCAGCACTTGTTGGTACTATCCAAGAAATTCCTGCGGCATCCATCTCTGGAAGTACAATCACTACCACTGACAATCTTGCTAGCCTAGGCCTCCAAGCAGGCGCGAAATACAACTTGCGTTTAGCTCCCACTCTCGAAGAGATTTTCGGGGTTACTTCTTCCTCCGCTCTGACTCGCGGATTAAGTGCTACCACCGCCGATGTTGTCTGGCTTCCGACTGCTACGGCTGGTGTTTATAACAAATATTTCATTCATAGCTCAACTAGCGCATTCCGCGTTGCAGGCACCACAACCCCAGCTCCTAACATACCCGTCATTTATGCTGATGGTCTTCTTATTCAGAAGAAAAGCCTTGCGGGAACACTCACCACGGTTGGCGAAGTGAAGAAAGTCGGAACCAACAGTGTTATACCTCAAGGCGTTACGCCAATCAGCATTGTTGCTCCCGATGGACTTACATTAACTACTGCCGGTTTTGATGATGATGTGACTAAAGGCCTAAGCTCCACGGCGGCTGATATTATCTGGATTCCTAATGGAGTTGGAACCTATGCCAAATATTACTTACATTCATCACAAGGTTGGAGGAATGTGGCAACGAATACCAACATCGCCTCAGATGTAGTTCTTCCCTCGGCAGTTTTTGTACAAAGAAAATCAGCCACTGTGATGAGTCTCGACCTTAAAGTCCCTACATCTTACTCTAGTCTTTGACATATGGCTTTATTAATATTTTTTTAACCCACACACCAAACATATGAAAACAACACACATCGCTATGGCAATAGCATCAACAATGCTAATTGCAAATTCGAACGCCGCAACATTCACAGTCAGTAACGTTGCGGATGGCCTAACTGACACCCTTTATCAAAATGCTGACGGCTCCCTTAACTCAGGTGGTGTTGTCACAATTGGATACTTCACCTCAGGATATGTGATTACAGGTGACAGCGCCACTGATCTTGCTGCATTCACAATTCTTTCTTCTGGCACTCTTGGTGCTGAGAGCTTAGACCTAGGTGGCGCATTTGCTGGTTATGTTCAGTCAAGTACTTACGATGCTGGCACCATTACCACAGGAAACGCTCTCCTCGGCCGCCCCATTTATTCATTCGCTGGTGATGGGGTTACTTTAGCAGCATCCAATTACTTCATTTTGATTCAGGTAGGTAGCATCCTTGATGATAGTCCAATTCCTAATGACTATGTATCTGCACCTGGCTTGGCCGATCCTGTCGCCGGTTATGGGGCTGTTGGTTCCTACACGGGCGATGCTGCTGGTCAAGGCTCATCTACTTACAGAACTCTCCAATTTGTTCCCGAGCCTACCACCACCCTCCTTGGTGCGATCGGTGCTCTCGGTCTTCTTCGCCGCCGTCGTAACTGATCCACCGGCTACCTGAGAAAAAGAACCTTAATTAAGAGGTGGTCTCGAAAGAGTCCGCCTCTTCTCTTTGTAGGGGCGATCATTGGTCGTCGCTTATTTGCATTCAGTGCCCACCGTCTCGAAATTACGTCACGAATTCCTGTCCTTCATTGTCGTTCAAAGCAGGTTGGCAACATCTCCAAGCCGTAATTCGTAAATCTCTTTGATGCTTGAGCGTGATCACAAGTGGAAGAGGTTCGATCCATATCTGGCATAAGGAAGCGGTTATTGACGCCGACCTCACAGAGAAAGGGCCTAACAAAAGATCCCTGTAGCAACGATCACCGGTCGCCGAACCCTCCACCTCATCCTCATCCCTCAATCCCTCGAAGTTCGACAGGTTCGCTGGCCTCTTCGATGCGGCTGATGACCGATCGGGTCTGTTGAATCTCGGATTGGAAGTTTTTGGACTTCGGGTGGGCGGTTAGATCGGCCTCGAGTTGACGAAGCCGTGGCAGCATCGGCTTGGCGGCTGAGCCGTAGCTGGCGAGGGCGTTGAGACAGCGTGGAATGCGCGCGCCTGCACCCCAGCTGTGAATGTCCATCACGAGGAAACACAGGTCCATGCCTTCCTTGATCCGATGTTTGGCCATGAGTTCAATGCCCGTCAGGCGAATGTTTGACGCGAACATTTCACAACTCTTTGCAGCACTGGTAGAAGAGTTCGATGCCCTGTGCGGGCTGCACTATCGGCCTAATTCTTAGAGTTGGTAAGTGCTAAAAAGAATTGTAACAATCTCGTCACAAAAGTCCTCTTCGCGTCTTTTGCCGCTCCACATACTAGTGCGGGTCCTGTGCAAGTCACATGCTTCAGGATTTCAGCCATGGGTATTCCCTTCAATTTTTCTTTATCTAAGATCATTATCTGCTTGGAACAGCCAAGCTTGGTGGAGCTGAGACACACCAGTCGCAACATAGGGACTTGTGTTTTTATTGCATTGATTGTCTTTCACAGCGTGTTGCAAGGCCAAGTGTCTGCACCGCACAAAGTGCATTTGGGCCCTGAGGCTAATCCCTTCGTCCAGGGTTCAATCCCAAATGATCCTGCCGCGTCATCGGACGTAGATGTGTCAACAAACCCTCCAAACTGGAATGATTTATCGCAGACACCTCCCGCCTCCTCAGAGGGCATCGCTCCAACTCAGCCCGTTTCAGACGCAGCAAGCCCTTTGCCTGTTGAGGGAGAAAATTCACCGGTACTGCCGACGGATTTGCCTCCTGGCCCACCATCTTCTGCCCCAGTGATCGATGAAACCTCGAGTAAATGTGTGATCACCGGTGAAGTTTCCGATGCAACCTCCCTTAACCCCTTGGCTGGAGTTTACATTGATGCGGTAGGCACCGGCCGCACGGTCGAAACTGATGCCAGAGGCAGATTCACCATAAGCGGATTGCCGTCGGGCAACATAACGATTGAGGCAACGAAACTTGGATATTTTGCAGAGGTCTCAACGGTCACGACACTGGAGGGGCAGCCTGCAGAAACTCGTATTGGTTTGCGTGCCAAGCCTGCGGATGATGCTACCGAGGAAACGATGTTGGAAGAGGAAACCATCGTTGGTGAATATCAGGGAGACTCTCAAGCGGCCTTCAACCTAAGCCTTGATGCTTCGCCCAATATTGCGGCTGGCATCAGCAAGGAACAATTCAGTCAAGCGGCTGTGAGCGATGCGGCGGGTGCAGTTTCCAAGATATCTGGTGCCAACATTGTCGGCGGCAAGTACGCGGTTGTGCGAGGCCTCGGAGACCGTTACTCCAACACGCTGGTCAATGGTGCTCTCATTTCAAGCGCGGATCCGTCCAAGAAGGCCGTGCAACTCGATCTTTTTCCAACAGACCTGCTGCAAAGTGTTGCCATTAGCAAAACTTTCACGCCTGACCTTCCCGCTGAGTTCGCAGGAGGCATGGTCAAAGTCGAAACTCTCCGACTGCCCCAAGAGCGCATCATCGAGTTTGAATTCGGTACTAAAACCAATTCAAACAACGGCAGCACTTTTTACGAAAATCCTGATGGAGATCGCGATTTTTTTGGCAAGCGTGACGATGAGATTCCGCTTGGCGAACTTCCGGATGGACTTTTGAGTCAAGGGTGGACTGGCTCGAGGGAACCTGGTTACATACGGCCAGGCAGACCACCTACACCGGCGCAAAAAGAGGAGGCCGAGAGGCAACTGAAGATTGCTGCGGATGCTGCTGAGCAAATGCAAGCGGTACACGAATCCGGGGGCATGAGGCCGAACCTCCGCAGTCCTGAGGAGGAGATGAGCTTTGCTTTGACGTTGGGTGATCGCTACAAATTCGACAACGGCATCGAGGTTGGGGGTGTTGTTGCATTCACGCATGAATCAGGCGATCAGGTGCGAGAAGATGTGCAAATCGGGCGGGGTATCAATTACGGCTCGGACTCCGCTCCAGGTTCCAATGGAACCCCCGGTTCGGAGGACTATGTTGTGCGCACCCAAACGGAGGATCAGTACACGGAATATCTTAATTGGGGTTTGTTGGTGGGAGCGGGCATAAAATTTGGCGAAAACCACGAAATTGGTTTCACGGGCTTCCAAAACACAAGCGCGGAGGATGAGGTATCAATCGGCCGTAATATCAAAACGGTTGGAGGAAATTTTCCCGAGTACCTCCCTGCCGCCGAAAATCCATTTGGCGCGGGTGCCTACACTTATCAGGCGTTCGACTCGATCAATCCACTCTATCGTGAGTTGCAAACCCTCCAATTGGACGGCAGCCACAAATTTGGAGGAGGGGAACGGCAAATTCGCTTGGACTGGATGATGGCATCGAGCTCCGCGCTCGAGGATAGACCAAACAGCAGGACCTTGTACTACTCGCAACTTGATTTTGTGGACCCCCGAATTGCTAGCAAGGAAGGTGAGATCTATACTCCCTCACTCGGTACCAAGTTCACTGCAGCCGATCCGTTTGGCAACAGCCCTCCTTTGGTCGAAAGCTTTCGTGAGAGCCTCAAGACCGAGGAGGATGCAGGCAATGAATCAATCGATCTGACTTTTCCCATCTGGGCGCGCTCGGAGGAAGAGTTTCTTGAATTCAAAGTGGGCATCAATCATTTCAACCGCGATCGCGAGGTTCGGGGGCGCTTGTTCACCTACGGTATATCGCCGACGCTCAACAACATTTTGTTGTCCGATTCCGGTCAGTATGGAGCCGATTACCTCGACGAGATCGATTCTCAGACAGCCCCGGATGGAAATTCTAAATTCAACGGGTGGACTGGCCCACAGGCAAGATCTCAATCGGACCGGCTCACACTCACGGAATCCACGCTACTTGGAAGAACCGTGCGAAATGTGGACGCAGGCAACGAGCTGGATGCCCGTTACATGATGATGAATTTGGAGATTGGAGCTTGGGGTCTTGTAGGTGGAGTTCGTTATGAGGAAGAAGAGCGCTACTACCAAGTGCTGCCTGACATCAATCCTATTGCATTCGTCAACGAGAATCGCATTTACAACAGCGAAGATTACTTGCTGCCTGCGCTCAGATTGTGGCGCGATTTTGGCCCTCAAGACGATTTTCAAATCACTTTTGCGTGGTCTCGCACGGTGGCCCGCCCGACTTTCTATGAGTACGCGCCTGTTGAGATTCAGGATCAAGCCACGGGCGATATTATCGTTGGCAATCCGGATCTCACGGACACTTTGATCACCAATTATGATTTACGCTTCGACTGGCGTGCTTCCGATCGCGACACGATCTCCCTCAACCTCTTCCACAAGGACATGGCCAACCCCATCGCCCAGTCTTTTGATTTGGAAAAGAAAACATGGGTCAACGGCGAATCAGGCTCTTTGAGCGGTATTGAGATCGAGGCCAACCGCCAGTTGGGTGCCGGTTTTTCCATCACGTCGAACTACACTTTTATCGATTCCCTCCTGCAGTATGAGCAAAAAATCAACTCAGCAGGCGAGAGTCAGCTTATTGATAGCACTTACGAAGGGCAGCCCGAAAACATCTTCAACTTCATCCTCGGCTACGAGCATGACGATCTAGGCTTGCGTGCCAGCTTGGTTTATAATTACACGGATTCTTATTTGACAGGTGTTCCCGCGACAATTGAAAGCCCTTCAATTGTGCGCCAGCCATACCATTTGCTGGATTTTGTCCTCTCCAAATCGTTTAGAGCATGGGGATGTGACGGAAAAGTCACCTTAAAGATAGGGAATCTTTTGGACTCGGAGGATATCCAAGTCTTCGCGCCCACGGAACTGGTCTACAAATCCTACTCCCCTGGACGCAGTGTCAGCATCAGTGCTGACCTTGAATTCTGATGTATGACGCTAATACCCAAACGGGTCTTTAAGAACTAACAAATACCATAATGAAACAAAAATATAAACGACACATGCTCCTTGGCGGGACAATGCTCGCCGCGATCGGGCAGCTGAATGCCGCTGAAATCACCGTGACGGCGGACATCATCGCCAACACGACATGGACATCGGACAATGTCTACATCATGGACAAGTCCATCTTCGTCAAAAGCGGAGCCACCCTGACCATTGAGCCCGGTACGACCGTGCTC
>JBEEOX010000004.1:0-23365 GCA_041191425.1 Verrucomicrobiota bacterium
GGAAAAACCGCTCCGGAAAAATTGCCGAGCCCGCGCTTGAATGGTGGTTCCGCATCGACCACGCCGCCAGCTACTCGGGCGCATTTTGATTTCACCCGCATCTTCCATGTTCTCATCACTCGCCGACAACCTCGACAAGACCTTCCGCAACCTTCGCGGCGTGGGTCGCATCTCGGAAAAAAACATCGCCGACGCACTGCGCGACATCCGCATGGCCTTGCTCGAGGCCGATGTGGAATTCGCCGTCGCCAAGGACTTCATCGCCAAGGTGAAGGAAAAGGCGATGGGCGAGGATGTCTTCAAATCGATCAAGCCCGGCGAACAAATCGTCAAAATTTTCCACGACGAACTCGAGGCCCTCCTCGGTGGCAACCAGTCACCACTCGATCTCAACCCGCCGGCGCGCATTTTGATCTGCGGGCTCAACGGTGCGGGCAAAACCACGACCTCGGCGAAGCTCGCCATGCGCCTCAAGCGCGAAGGCCGCCGACCGCTGCTCATCGCCTGCGACCTTTATCGTCCTGCGGCGATTGATCAACTCGCCACGCTCGCAAAACAAATCGATGTGCCTTGTTTCACGCCGCAAGCCGGCGAGAGCGATGTGCTCAAGGTCGCACGCGAGGCGCTCGCCTGGGCGGAATCGCAAAACGGCACGGTCCTGATCTTCGACACCGCCGGTCGTCAGGAGATCGACGAGAAACTCGTCGCCGAACTCAAGCGGCTTCACGATTTCATCCAGCCGAAAGAAACCCTCCTCGTCGCCGATGCCGCGACCGGCCAACAGGCGGTCTCGGTCGCCAAGCATTTCGATGAGGCAGTCGGCATCACCGGCATCATCCTCACCAAACTCGATGGCGATGCGCGCGGCGGCGCGGCGCTCTCGATGCGCGCGGTCACCGGCAAGCCGATCAAGTACGCCGGCGAAGGTGAGAAGCTCGACCAACTCACCGAGTTCCACCCGAACCGCATGGCCGACCGCATCCTCGGCATGGGCGACATCGTCGGCATGGTCGAGCAGGTCGCCGCAAAGGTGAATGAGGAAGATGCCATGCGCTCGATGCAACGCATGCAGGACGGGAAATTCGATTTCACCGACTTCCTCGACCAGATGAAGATGATCCGAAACCTCGGCCCGCTCGACGGACTGCTCGGCATGATGCCGGGTTTCAGCAAAATCAAAAAACAACTTCCCGGCGGCGCACTCGACACGGGAAAAATTAAACGCACCGAAGCGATCGTGCTATCAATGACCCACGAAGAACGCCGCCGCCCGGAAATCATCAAGGGCTCACGCCGCCAACGCATCGCCGCCGGATCGGGCACCTCGCTGATGGAGGTGAATCAACTGATCAAACAGTTCGGCGAGATGCGCAAGATGATGAAGTCTCCGCACAAGATGAAAAACATGATGCGCCAAATGGGCGGCATGCCCGGCATGAAGGACATGATGAAAGGCCTTGGAGGTAAGCTTCCGTTTTAGTTTTTTCAACGAAGCGCGGAGTTACTGTGCGGGGATAGAAAAAATCATGATGCCTTCCAACTCTTCTCCGCGAAGCCCTCTCCGTTCTCTGCGCCTCCGCGTTTCGATTTCGTTCATCTACTTCTTCACCATGACGCGGAGAAAAAGCGGCAACTCATTCGCGCGGACCTTTAGGGACAAAGCTCCCTGCCACATCTTCACTGCGGCTCGGGCGTCTCGCTGGGCGCTTGGTTTTCTTGCGGCTTGATGAGATCGACAAACGCCTCGCTCCATTTGCGGGCGGAGGGATGATTGATGTTCTTTTCGATATGCGCGCACATGCGTTTTGCCGCTTCGGCTTCGTCGCCGTGGCGAAACAGGTCGACTTCCATCTGCCATTGAAGCTCGGGAAGTTTTTCCTTCACGAACCTTTCATAGGCGATGGCTTTCGCTGCATTCTGATCGGAGCCCTGCCGCTCTTGATCGCCGCTGCCGTTGCTCACTCCCTCTTGGCGGATGCGCTTGATCCATGCGTCGCGCAAGGATGCGACATCTCCGGACGCGCGGATCGGCGGGAAAATGAAATTTTCGTAAATCGCCTCTAAATCCAGAGGGGTCGGCGGCAATGGGCTTTTGATGAAAGAACCGATTTCATAGGCCCTGGCAAAATTGGTCGACGTCACCGACTGCCTGAGAACTTCCGACTGGGACTTCAACAGCTGAGAGTTGCCGAAAATGGAATCGACGATTTCGGTAGCCTCTTTGGCAATCGTTTCAGGTTCCGATTTTTCCGATGATGAACGCATGGTGAGTACCAGCCAGCGCAGCTGCTGGCGTAGCGCCAATCCAAAGCCATCCGCCGAAATTTTTTTCTCACGCTTTTTCTTCCATTCGCGGAAATCAGCCTCCTTGCGATCCTTGTCCTCGAACTCGAGTTTCTCCGTGCATTTCAGATAAAACTCCACGGCACTGTCGTCGCTGGCCATCGCTTCCCGATAGGCGGTCAGCGCGCTTTGAAAGCGGGCGTCCACATTAGACTGAGCGGTCTGATGAAGCTTTCCGATATTTTCCAATAGCGCTTCACGATCCGCCGACTTCAAGGCCTCGGCATGAGCATGCGAAGCGCCGATGACGGCCAACAATGTGACAAGCAAAGATTTCACAGACCTTGAATCGCAGATCGCCAAAGCCAGGCCAAGCATGAAGCTGTGTTTCTTTTTTCAAGTTGGTAGCGCAAGGAATCAATGCATCATCCGCGCGGCAGGGGTCGCAGTTCGGGTGGATTGGAATCGGATCGTATCACCATGATGGTCTTGCCAAGTAGTCCGATGTGAGCCTGGAGTTTCTTTGCATCGCGATGGGTGCGCAGTTTGGTTTCGAGTTCCTCCAGCCGAGGGAGGAGCGTTTTGGCGGCTCCCCCGTAGATCTGAAGGGCCTCGAGGCATTTCTTGATCCGATTATCCATGCCCCAGCGATCAATCTCGATGGTGTCGATGCAAAGCGGCATTCCTTCCGCGATGCGTTGCTTGGCCAGCACCCCGAGTCCGCTCAACCGGATGCCATCGGCAAACATGATACCGCTGGGCGCGGGATTCACCACGGCTTGATGGATTGCGGGCAGCAATGGCTCGATCTCCTCGTAGGAGAGCTGCCGATAAACCGTTTCGATGGCACTGCGGGCACGCCCGTCCTCGTTGCGAAGCCCGGCGCGCACCGCCTTGTAAAGTGCCTCGCGATCGACCCCAACGAGGGATCGTTTAAGCAAGCCGCTGCGCTGATCGAACAGCGCAAACATGAGGTAGCGCTGCTGCATCCCGCGCGGGTCGGTCTGCGTAGGCTCGGCCGCGAGCATGGTGAGAAGTTCCGGCAGGGCGGGCATCGCCGCATCGCCGATTGCAGCAAGCGCCTCCGCCGCCTTGATCCGAAGCCAAAGGTCCTCGGCCTTGAGAGTTTTTCGCAGGGTCGGAACTGCCGACGCCCCACGACTGCCCAACGCAGCGAGGGCCTGACAAGCGCCCAGGCGGGAGGAAAGATTGTCGTTTTTCAACATTCCGACGAGGCGACGCAGCGGATCACCTTTGCGCTTCGCGAGTGCATGTGCGGACCTTTCCCGGACTACGGGCGACCAACTGGCCAATCCGGTAAAAATTTCATCGTCGTTCCGCGCGGTGTAACCGACATCCTTGAGTCGCGGGCTCCAACCGCGACCGTCATTGATCAGGCCTGTCGCCGCAACTTTATCGACTGCCTTGACGACACCCGTTTTCTTGCCGGCGATGTGAATCTTCCGAAACGGCTGAGCGTAGGCGAGAAGGTAGGCGCCAGTGGTGTCCCAGCCCTTGTAGCTGTCGGGCTTCGCCTGCGGCGCGCCAAGGTGGGAGAAGCTGCCGTCCCATCGCCGCGCCAGATCGTAATACCAACCAAACTCGTTCATCCATGCGCCGCTCGCGTTCGAGCCAGACAGCGCCACTCCCGGCATGGCCCAGAGCAGGTTGAGAAAATTTCCGGTGTGCCCCATGTCGCGCTCGCCGCCGTGTGAAGCCACACTCATCCGCGAAAAATAGGTGGCCGCCTCGGCATCGCCAATGAGGTTGAACATCACCGCGGCGATTCCATTTTTTCCGTTGTCATCGTGGGTCTCAATCCACGGGGAATGATCGCCGTAGGGCACGCTCCCCTTCCCCACATAGAACCGAATCATCCGCAAGCTCTTGGCGATGGCTGTGTCCAGTTCGGGATTTTTGACACCAGCCTCGCGCGCGAGGATGAGAGAAACGGTAAGCGGCAAGCCGGTGGCATTGATCATGCCGTAACCCGCAAGCCTTCCGCCATTTCCTTCTGGAACGAAGCGATGGCCCCACGACCCGACCGCACTTTGGCCGCGCACGATTTCCATGCTCATGCGTTCCAGATCGGGAACAAAACTACGATCACCAGTCGCAAGGGTGTATTCGGCCACAAGCATGTTGGACGGGCCATAAAACCATGAGTGCAAGGTGCGACGCTCTGGGTCGGTAAACTTCGAGGCCTTTTCAACCTGCGCGCGCACGATGGGCAGGTATTCCTCCCGACCGCTGGCGAGCAAGGCGAGCGCGTTGAAACAGCGGGTGATGTCATTTTCCGCCTTCGAGTTTTTCTTCATGTTGCGAACCATCACTTCGCATCCCTGCTCGAAGATGCGGCGCGACTTGGGGCAATCGAAGGGAGCGGTCGTGCTGTAAGCGCCGAGTACTTTGAGTCGCAGGATCGCTTCATCAGTCTTGCCCTCACGCCAGCGAATCAGGCGGAGAGTGCCATCGCTCGCTTCCGCCTTGCCGATGGCCTTGCCGAGTTCGGTTCGCGGATCATGGTTGAACGGCGCATCGGCGATGCCAAGGATCACATCGCCCTTCTCGAGCACGCCCTCCGCAGGCGAGCCCTTCTCCACCTGCGTCACATAAATCTGCCGCGCCTCGCTGGTCTCCATTCGATTGGTGTAGATCCAACCGCGAGCCCCTGTCGGCCCGAGATTCCAATCGTGCTTCGCCTCAGCGGGAATTGCATCGCCACGGGTGAAATCGGGATTGGCCATGCCACTTTTCGCACCCGCCGCCATCGAAAGCTGAGCAGGAAAAAAAAACGCCGCAACGATGGCGATAGGACTGCAGGGAAAGAAAATTTTCATCAGTTGGTTTGTTTCAAGCCCTTGAGTTCCGCCATGGCCTCGGCGAAACCCTTGCCGATTCCGCCTAGGATCTTGGCCGATCCCAGATAGTGGTATTCCTCATTCGAAATGCCCGTTTCGAGGATCTTGCACTCGCGTTCAGTGAGCTTTTCGGCAATCAGCGTTTTAAAACTCGCGCGCTCTTCAGCAGGTTTCAGTTTGCCTTCGCGAGCTTGCTTTTTGGCCTCCTGCTTAAGAGCATTTTGCTTCGCGTTCAATTGAGACAACTCGCCATCCCAATACTTTTCGGTCAGCACAGTCGCGACATTGCCATCGAATTCCGGCAGCTTCGCCGGAGCCGCCATCGCGTTGCGCATGTTCTGATGTCCCACTCTTTGGCGCCGCTGGTCCGGCCCATAGAGATCGACCGGCCCGCCGACACCAATGACGCCAATGACGAAGGGCAACTTTGGTGCGCCGAGATCCTTGCGCACGTCGCGGATGAAATCAGCCATCACCCGGCTATAGGCATCGTAACCGCCGGGCTTGTCACGATCGGGATAGGTTCCCTGATCGACCATGTCGTTCCAACCTTGAAACCAAACAAAGCCGGCCAGCTCATGACCGCGAGCAGCATCGTAGTCCGGCACCACCCGCTTGATGCCGGCAAGCACATGCTTCACATGATCCATCATCTGACGGTAGCAGAGGCCCGTAGCTTCCACCTTGGCGGCCTTCATTGCATCGATATCCTTGCCTTGCTTTGCAAACTGCTGGAGTTGCTTTTCGTTGAATTCATAGGGCCCCGAACTCGGCGGGCGAAAATCGGTGTTGAGGCTCTTGCCGCCCCACGAGGTTTTGATGAGGAGGATCGGCGCATCAGTGAATTTGCGAATGTAGATGCCGAAGGTGTACTCGGGGCCGATTTTCGGACCGCCCGCGCTCGCACCGAATCCGGTGGTGAGTTTTCCGGTCTGCTCCTTATCGGCGCAACCGATCGATGAAATCCAAACATCATCAAGCACCTTCGGTTTACCGTCGAAATTTTGCATCTCCGCAAGCAGCGGCGCAGTTTTCGGATCCATGCCGATATGCTCGAAAGTGCGAACCTGCGCGTGACCCTGCATGTTCGACTGTCCGGCAAGGATGTAAACTTGCAGCGGCTTCGTTTCGGCGGCGGCCATCGTGGCAAGCAGGCCGAAAACCGACAGCATGAGGGCTGAATATTTCATTGAGCTAAAGCTGAAGCAAAATGAACGGAAAGAAACATCCAAATTTTCATGGCTGCCCCTTGCCTATCACGCAGGATTTACTGCGCTTTTTTCTTAGCAAACACCCATTCCCAAACCTGCGGGTTTGAATACGTCCGAGTCCAAGAATCGTGCATGACCTGAGAGTATTCAGTATAGGTAGGATTTCCTCCCGCCTTTTTGATGGCCTGCACCATGTCGCGTGATCGGCTCACCGGCACGATCTCATCGGCATCTCCGTGGAAGACCCAGAGCGGAATATCAACCAGATCACCCGCATGGTTCAAATCCCCACCGCCGCAGATCGGCATGGCCGCCGCAAATTTTTTGGGGAACCGCTGAAGCAAATCCCAGGTGGCGTATCCGCCCATGGAAAGACCGGTGACATAAAGACGGTTTTTATCGACAGGATTTTTGGCAATCGTTTCTTCCAAAAGCGCGATCACAAGACGCATCGGCCACGGCGGATTCTCCTTCATTTGATGCGATGTTCCACTCCAAGGCGTCTGCACCCACACGCATTCTTCTGGGTTCTCCGCATCCTCTTTGGCAGGGCATTGCGGAGCAATGACGATGCAGGGATTCGTTTCCCAAAATGGATGGGCAGACGCAAGATATGAAAGCTGTTTTCTGTTGTCCGCTCCGCGCTCGCCGGCACCATGCATAAAGAGCACCATGGGAAGGACTTTTTGTGGATCCACATGGCTTGGTCGATACATTCGGTACGGCAAAACATGCCCATCCTTCTCATGCACATGAAAGGTGAAGGAGCTAAGCTTGGCCTCCCATTTTTCCATTGGAAATTTCGAGTAATCGGGCATCAGTGGATTTGGCGCCGCAGACATAGCGGCTGTCAATGCCATGCTCACAAAAGCGATTCTTCGACGGATTGAGGATGATGATTTCATGGTCTTCTACGGTTTGTAAGTGATTGATTTTATTCGCACCTTGAGGTGACTCGGGTTTTCCTACTTTCAGGAAACTTTTGCCAAACTACGAAGCGATCATTCAATGCGCTAGACAATTTTCTGGACAAAATATTTGCGTCGCGAAGCTTTCAGAAAGGCAGTTCCAAAACTCCTAAAAACCCGCACCCAGGACATGAAAACCTTGCTAGTCATGATCGCCGCAGTTCTCCCGCTCACCGCTGCGGAACGCCCGAAACCCAATGTGCTTTTCATCATCTGCGACGACCTCAACACGCATGTCTCCACCTCCGGCTACTCTCCGATACATACCCCCGCATTTGATTCACTGGCAGCGGCGGGTCTTACCTTGAGCCGCGCCTACTGCCAGTATCCCGTCTGCAACCCCTCACGCACCTCGCTCCTCAGCGGTCTATATCCGGAATCCACCGGCGTAATTTCCAATGATACCGATCTGCGCAAAACTCGGCCCGGCACCATCACGATGCCACGGTTTTTTCGCGATGCAGGCTATTGGACCGCCCGCACCGGCAAGGTGTTTCACAATCCCGCCACCAATCATGCCGATGCGTGGAATCAAAACCCGGATCTTTTCAGGAACGATGAAATGCCGATCGAAAAAGCCGCCCGCGAAAAATTCGAGGCCGAACATGGACCGATCGCCCATCCGAAGAACCGCAAGGCTTGGAAAGAACTGCTGCCCGCCATCGCCCCGCAGACGCGCGACCAGATGGCAGGCCATGGCCCCAGCGGGCTGCGCGATGATCAGCACGACGACGGCAAAAACGCCCGACAGGTCTTGTCTTGGCTGAATGGAAAATCCTACGGGGAGAAACCCTTCTTCATCGCTTGCGGTATCCAGAAACCGCATGTTCCGTTTCTCGCTCCGGACAAGTATTTCGAAATGTATCCGCGCGAAAAGCTTGTCTTCAAACCCGCGCGTCCCGATTTCTGGAATCAGGCGCCCGCCATCGCCCAAAATGGAAGCCACAAGGAATTCGGCTTCACGCTCGGCACCGAAAACGACGCCATGAGACGCGAATACATGCAGGCCTATCATGCCTGCATTTCGTTCATCGACGCACAGATCGCGCTGTTGCTCGATGCGGTGCGCCGCAACGGACTCTGGGACAACACCATCATCGTCCTCACGTCCGATCATGGCTTCCAACTCGGTGAGCATTTCATGTGGGGCAAGGTCACGCTTTTCGAAGACTGTGCGCGCGTGCCTCTCATCATCCGCGCACCCACCGCAACCCAGTCTGGCAAATCCAACAAACTCGTGGAACTCATCGACATCTTTCCCACGCTCACCGCGCTGTGCTCGCTGGAAACTCCACCACAACTCCAAGGCCGCAGCCTTGTCCCGCTTCTCACGGATCCGTCCGCGCAAGGCCGCGACGCCGCCTACACGGTGGTCAGCCGTGGCAAGCAACTTGGACGCTCGATCCGCACCGAACGCTGGCGCTTCGCGCGCTGGCCACGCGGCGGTGAGGAACTTTACGACCTCGAGAACGATCCCTCCGAAGAAACCAATCTTGCATCCTTGCCGGAACACCGCGGCTTGTTGGATTTATTGCGCGCCAGGCTGTCCAAAGCCGAAACCACGGCCGGAGCGAAGTAGTTCTGATAGATGCCGTCTAGACCTTGAAAAAGGCTGAAGGACGACTCGGGATTTTTCTTGGCAGGCGGAATACCACTTCGGTATTAATGCTAATAGATGAATGCTCGAACCACTCACATTCTAAGCACCATGAAATTTCGTATTCATTTCCTATCATGCCTTGGGCTTGCTTTCATGATCGGCCCGCAGTTTCGCTTTTCCGCCGCCTTGGGAAATGAACTGATCGCCGAGCAAGTCCATGACAGTCTTGGTAGTCCCGAAACTGAGACGTCGTTCTGGGATGCTAATTTTTGGCGCGACGCGACAGAACCGCTGGAACCGCCAAGCACTCCCAACACCGGCGACTCGGTTTACTTCCGCAGCAAAAGTCACATCGGTGCGCCAATGGATACCCCGGCGCGAAACATGACGATCAAAACCGCCACGGCACTCGGGTTCGCACAACCCTACTCATCGCCGGGCCTGAGCCAGATGTACTTCGATGGAAACCTGCTGCATTTCGACGGCACACCGGACACGCCAGGCGATCCGTTCGGGCAATTGTCCATGAACAACGGGACCATTGATGAGCCGTTTGCTTCTATGGAACTGCGGTCGTCGTCCATCGATTTCGACCACACGCTGGTTTATGCCCAACGCATCCTGATTGATGACACCGATACCAGCTCGCCAACTTACGAGCCTTCAGGAATTCAGGTCACGGGCAATGTGGCTTTTACCAACCTCGTCAGTTGGACGGCGACCCTTGAACGCACAGGCGCCGGAGCCGTCTCGCCATTGCTCGTGCGTGAGGGCGCGCAAGCAATACTAGGCGGCACCACCCATTACACCTTTTCGCCGCATCCAAGCGGACCCAATACCGGCAACGCCAGCGTCTTCCGCGCGGAAACCGGCGGATACTTGAACTTCACCGAGGTCATGCTGACCAATCCGACCGGCGTTGTGTTCGAATCGGATTCCACGACCAGCCCGAGCTCGATTGTCGTAGGCCCTTTGACCAGCACAGGAAAACTCGTTGACGCCGACCCGCTCGTGCTCTTCCGAGCTTTGGGCGATGGAACGGAACCAACATCCCCCACGATCCTAGCGCAGGGAGGGTCCAGTTTTAGCGACCTTTCAGGCACTTTTGCCCACGCAAGTAACAGCGGGCAGATTGTTTATTCTGGCTTAACCGAATTCGAGAATCCGGGCAACCCGTTGCGCGTGTTGGCCGAGAGTGGCGGCGAGGTCATTTTTAGTTCCATCCAAACACCGCAATCTTCAACGAACGGAAGCATCTCACTGGACTGGTCCGCAGATGACGGGTCCTTGATCGATGGCGGCTACTCCTACACCTCGCAAGTCCGTCTTGATGGCAGCGCTCATTCGGTGACGGTCGCAGGAGGCTCGGAAATTCGCCTGCTTCCCGATGTGGGCGCGGAAACGGGAGCGACTCTGACACTGACCGCCTCCGAATCGGGCACCATCCTCTCGATGCCGTATTCTTTCACTGCCGATCGCTGGGACACGGCGGATCCGCTGGCAGATTGGGATCATTACAACCTTTCCGTGACCAACGGAGCGACCTTGCGCGGCGGTTCGCTGCAGACCTACGGCGAATACTCATATCCCGCAGCCCATACCCTGCGCATCATGGATCATGCCAATCCTTCGACCTTCGCTGTCATAAACAGCACCGCCGATTACTTGAATCTCATGCTCGACGACAAGGTTGATCTGGATTTCACCAACTCTTCCCTGCGGCATGTCTCCTGCACGATTGGCGCCGATTCTAGTCTCACGGTTTCGGGCGGAAGCTGGCGGCCCGAGAACGCGGCATCGATGACTAACCCCGAATCGCTGATAGCCGGCGGTGAGGGCGGCAACACGCAAGTCAACCTGACTGCGGGAGCCGCCGTTCACGAACTGGACGTCTCGATCGGGCAAGGGCCCTATGGTGATCCGCCGCCACCATTCGGTCTTTGTACGCTGACGGTTGATGGCGGCACGGTCTGGACCGGATCCTTGAGTGCGGCCAGTACGGGAGCGGGGCAGGCATCAGTTTCGATTTCCGGGATCGACACCAATGTTGGTCTCCAGAACCTCAATCTCGGAGCCACGGCATACCCAAATTTCACTCAAGGCATGACTGGGACTGTCTTCGCCGGCTTTGACACGATGCCCGGAGGCACTGCCAATCTCTCGGTAACTTCCGGGAGCAGGGTTTCGGTAGGTTGCTACACCGACGCTTTTGGTGGCTGGCAGCGACCGGATTCCTTCTTTCCCGACCCTCCAAGAGCGGTGCTCAACGACTCCAATGTCACCACCGATGCAACATCCGCCATCTTCGTTGGCGATGTGAGCAGCGCGGTTGCGCTGGATTATCGCAACGGTGCACTCGTGATCGGCCCTGAGGGCTATCTGCTCGGCACCGGAACCATCACAGGCGCAGCGGCGGACGGCAATGATCTGGTGAATGCCGGTGGGGTGATCGCACCAGGTTTCTCTCCGGGGCAAATCGATGTCGATGGCAACTTCCTCATGGAATCCGGAACCCTCGAAATGGAAGTCGAAAGCAACGATCCCGGAGGCGCGGACAAGATCGTCGCGGATCAAATATCAATTCTCAGCGGAACCATAAAAATCGGACCCACCTTCAACTTCAGCCTCGAATCAGCAGTTTCCGTCGACTTGTTCGAGACGGCATCCTTGAACATCGACCCATCAGTCGTCGTCGAAATCGATCCCCTGCTCGGGCTTGCAACCTTCGACAAGCAAACCGGCATCCTGACCAACGGATTGGCGAGTGTTCTCCATGCGGTACTTCCCGCATCCGGATCAAGCCTGGAGTGGCCGACGATCTCGTACAATCCCGCAGGCGGATCGGTCTATACGTTCCGCAGACTCGATTCTTCCATCGGGACGCGAACTATCACCGTGCAATGGTCGCAAGATCTGACGAACTGGACGGACATTCCGATAGATGCCAACAACAATCCTTCCGAGATCCAAATTCAGGAAAACGGATCTGACCCCGATCGAATTCAAGTCACCCTGCCCTACACGGTCGGCCAAACGCGAATCTTCGCGCGACTTCGCGTCGAATGACCGTTCAATCCTGCTGCATGCTTCTTGAAGCGTTCGCACGCGTCTTGGATTCATGCGCTTTTTCTCTCTTCGGCGCAGCGAAGCCGCGCCTCCGCGTTTCGATTTCCTCATCCAATTCTTCACCCTGAACCAGGCAAGATGCAGCGGTTCATTCGTGCGGATCTTTGGGGACCAAGGTCCCGGCCTGCCGCAATCCCACATCGCGGTTGACGGCAGATACCTCGAAACGCAGGGTTCGCTTGTAGAAACAGAATCCGCGCAAAAAATCTGAATGAACCCGAAAATTTTTGAGACTGAGGATACGGGCCCTCAATCGTTTTACATCTGTGGCCCCACCGCCTCGGGCAAATCGGCGCTCGCGCTTGAATATGCCCGCAAGCTCGATGGCGAAATCGTTAATGCCGATGCGTTTCAATTGTACCGCGGGCTCGAAATTGTGAGCGCCGCACCATCGCCGCAGGAGCGTGAGTTGATGCCGCATCACCTCTATGGCGTGTTGTCGCCGCAGGAATCCGCCAACGCTGGCAGCTACATGCGCCTCGCCGAACCGGTGATTGGCGAAATCAAAAGCCGCGGCAAAACGCCGATCATCACCGGTGGCTCGGGTTTGTATCTGAAGTTTCTGACCCACGGCCCCGCGCCCTTGCCGAGCGGTGATGAAAAACTCCGCGCGGAACTCGACACGCGAACGCTCGAAGATCTCGTCGCACAACTTCGTGCGCTTGATCCGCTCGAGGCGTCACGCACCGACCTGCAAAACCGCCGCTATGTCGAACGCGCGCTAGAGGTCTGCCTCATCACTGGAGAAAAAATTTCAGAACTCCGCGACCAGTGGGAACAAAAGACGCGTGAGGTGTCGCAGCATTTGCGCGGCATCGTGATCCATCGCAGCCGTACCGACCTTCACCAGCGCATCGCTGCAAGGACCCTCGCGATGCTCAAGGGCGGAGCGATCGAAGAGGTCGCCGCGCTCGGCACGGTTTCGGAAAATTGCTCCAAGGCGATCGGCATTCGCGAAATCCGCGCACTCATCGCCAGCGAGATCGACCGCGCAACCTGCGAGGAGCTGATCAATGCCGCGACGCGCCAGTACGCCAAGCGTCAGGAAACATGGTTTCGCCGCGAGACATGGCTCACGCCGGTCGAGGCATGAGCGCGGACCGCAAAACTTGGTGCTTGCGGCAAATTGCCCGCAGGTGAAATTCATCGCGTGATCATTGAGGCCGATGCCGCCGCCGAACGACTCGACGCATTCCTTGCCAGCCGTTTGCCGGACCTCTCGCGCTCGCGCATCCAGGCGCTCATTCGCGAACAGTACATCATCGTCAATGATGAGCCCGCCAAGCCGCGCGATGCGGTGAAGCCCGGCGATCGCATTGCCATCGCGCTGCCCGAGGCCGTGCCGCTCGATGCCGCGCCGCAGGATATCCCGCTCGACATTCTTTTCGAAGACGACGACCTGCTCGTGCTCAACAAGGAACCGGGCATGGTCGTGCATCCCGCGCCGGGCAACCCCGACGGCACCTTGGTCAACGCCCTGCTGCACCACTGCCGCGGCAAACTTTCCGGCATCGGCGGAGTCGAACGCCCGGGCATCGTTCACCGCCTCGACAAGGATACCTCCGGCTGCCTCGTGGTCGCCAAATCCGATGCTGCCCACCAATCGCTCGTCACCCAATTTTCCGAGCGCAGCACGATGGAAAAAATTTATCTCGCCGTCACGCAAGGTGTGCCCGCCCCCGCCAAGGACACGATCTTTACCCACATCGGCCGCCACCCGGTGAACCGCCAGAAAATGGCGGTGGTCAACCCACCCGGCGGCAAGACAGCGATCACCGATTACGAAATTCTCACGACCGATGCCGCCACCCGCACATCCCTCGTGCTCTGCCGCCTGCACACCGGTCGCACCCACCAGATCCGCGTGCACCTCCACCACAAGGGCACGCCGCTGGTCGGCGATCCAATCTACGGCAAACCTAGTAGAAATGCGGTGCTGCCCGATCGCCTGATGCTTCATGCGTGGAAGCTCTCCTTTGAGCATCCGATCACCGGCAAGCGGCTTTCTTTCGAGGCGCCGATCCCGCAAGAGTTCGAAGCCTGGACCCAGAACGCCGGGCTTTGATCCGACAATGTCCGGGTTTCGCAATTTCGCCATCGTCCGGATGGATGATACAGGCGAACGGCGCTTGATCCGTGAGATTTTCGCGGCATAAAAAATTTATTTAAGAAATGCGGATCATTCAGCATCAACTACTAAATATGCCGTAGTTTTTGGATTGACCCTACCATATGGGGCTCCAAGATCGCGGCTGCATGCGTTGCGTCCAATGTGCGTCCCAAAAAGACAAGGTGCTCGATTCCCGATCATCGAAGGACGGCACCACGATTCGCCGCCGCCGCGAATGCCTGCAATGCGGCTACCGTTACACGACCTACGAGCAGATCGAGCGCACCGAACTGCGGGTCGTAAAAAAGGATGGCACTCGCGAGGCCCTCAACCGCGAGAAGCTGATGAGTGGCCTCATCAAGGCCTGCGAAAAACGGCCGGTGCCGATGGACCGCCTCGACCGCGCGGTGGAGGAAATCCTCACCGACCTCCACAAGGACCACACCAGCGAGGTGCCCTCGGCCAACATCGGCGCGAAGGTCATGGATAAGCTCCACCAGATCGATCCGGTCGCCTATGTCCGCTATGTTTCGGTGTACCGCCAGTTCAACGACGTGAACGAGTTCATCCAGGAAATCCAATCCCTCTCGCGCCGCGCCGCCCGCGACCCCTTCCAACGCCGACTTTTCAAAGACTGAACCCAAGCCACCAGCCGTGATCGCTTTCATCGCCAACCGCCCCGCCCTGCAAATCGGCCGTCATCAGGTTTTTGACTACGACACCTCCTGCCTGGAAGAGGCCCTGCGCCGCGCCGCCCGTGCCGCCGACCAGGAGGATTTCCCCTTCGTCCACGACATCCACAGCGGCGTGGTGAAATACCTCGAAACAAAATGCACGCTGCGCCTGCTCACGCTCAACGACCTCTATGAACGCGTCCGCAAGATGTTGATGAAAATCGGCTGCGTGAAAATTGCCGACGAGCTCAAGCCGCTCGCACCACCCCTCACGCTCTCTCTCGTCGAATCCGCCAACGAGGCCGGCAACGGATTCGAACTCGCGTTCTTCGAGCGACTCCGTGCAGAGATCAGCGAACTGCGCGACGCGGGCGTGGAAAAAATTCATTTCACCGGTTTGCGCGAAAGCTCGCTGATTCTTCAAGGCTCGGCCAAATGGAACAAACACTGCGAACGCATGCTCTCGGAGGTGGAGGCTTTCCTGCAAAAATGCGGATGCGGTCCGCTCGATGATGGCCAAACCGAGCGCAGCGCGCAGCTTTGCGAGACTAATGCCACGGCACAAGATTAGAGCACCTCGCTCTGCTTTCAACTCAAGGCAAAGCAGCGTGAAGGTCTCATCGCCCACATCGGCCGTGGATCAACCTGCACAGCGGCAGCGCCAGCAAGGCACCCAACACCGTCGCGACCGGATACAGCCACAGGTGCTGGAAATTTCCGCTCACCACCGCTGGTGCCAATGAACGCGCGGGGTTCATCGACGCGCCGCTGACCGGACCTGCAAACATTGCCTCCAACCCAATCACCCCGCCAATCGCAATCGCCGCCGTGATCCCCTTTTCTCTCGCATCCGTCGACACGCTCAAAATCGTCAGCATCAAAATCGCGGTCAGCACGACCTCGAGCACAAAAGCCTGACCCACCGAGCCCGCCGGCAGCGTCGCACCTAAGGTGACGGACGCCGGAAACAAAAACTTCAACAATCCGCTTGCGGCAAAAGCCCCAGCCAACTGCGCGAAGACATAGCCTGCCACCCGCGACCAAGGGAAACGCCCGGCCACCGCAAAGGCCAATGTCACGGCAGGATTCATGTGCGCGCCACTGATGTCGCCAAAGGCTTGAATCATCGCCATCACCACCAAACCAAAGGTCAGAGCGACCCCGACATGGCCGATCACGCCACCATGCGCCTGATCAACCACGATCGCCCCCGTCCCCGCAAAGACCATGATGAAGGTCGCAAGGAATTCGGCGGCAAGCTTGCCCATGGCACGCGTCGGCATGCACGGGAAATAAACCGCCCGCTCGTTCCCGTCACGGAAAATTTCGTGACGATTTTAATCGTTATGTAATCGGCGGACGATCCGGGTTTTCATCGGGGTTGACGCTGGCTGCGTTCCGTGCCATCTGCGCCACCCGATGATTTCCGTCCAGTCACTGCGCGTGGAGTTTGGCGCCCGCGTGTTGTTCAACGACCTGTCCTTTTCTGTGCAGGCCCGCGAGCGCATTGCTTTCGCTGGCCACAACGGCGCGGGCAAATCGACGCTGATGAAATGCGTCGCCGGCATCATCCGCCCCAGCTCGGGCGCGATCCACTCGCCCAAGGGCACGCGCTACGGCTACCTGCCGCAGGAAGGGATCCACGTCCGCGGCCGCACGCTGTGGCAGGAAACGGAATCCGCCTTCGGCGAAATGCTCGAGCTTCGCGACAGGATCGACCGCCTTTCCCACGAGCTCGAAAAACTCGACCCGCGTTCCTCACCCTACGCCGAGGCGCTTGAGGAAATCGGCACGCTCGAGTTGCAACTCGATGCCACCGACCCCGCCCGCATGAAGCCGCGCATCGAATCGGTGCTCAAGGGCCTCGGCTTCAAGGATGCCGATTTCACCCGCGACTGCTCGGAGTTTTCCGGCGGTTGGCAAATGCGCATTGCGATGGCGAAGCTCTTTCTTCAAGAGCCCGAAGTCCTGCTGCTCGACGAACCCACCAACCACCTCGACATCGACACGCAGGTGTGGGTCGAGCAATACCTCGTCAACTATCCCGGCGCGATCCTGCTCATTTCCCACGACCGCGGGCTACTCGACACGCTTTGCACGCGCACCATCGCCTTCGCCCACGGCCGGGCCGAAGAGTATGCGGGAAATTTTTCCTACTTCGAACGCGAGTCGGTGATCCGCAAGGAAACCCACCGCAAGCAGTACGAGTCCCAGCAACGCGAAATCGCCGAGATCCAACGCTTCATCGATCGCTTCCGCGCATCCGCCAACAAGGCGACGCTCGTGCAATCGCGCATCAAGATGCTCGCAAAAATCGAGCGCATTCCCGCACCCGAGCAGGACGACGCGGTGATGAATTTCAAATTTCCGCCGCCACCAAACTCCGGCCACATGGTGGCCAAACTCGACAAGGCCTCGAAGCATTACGGCGCTCGCCGCATCTTCGACGGCTTTGATTTCGAAATCAACAAAGGTGAAAAATTCGCCATCGTCGGCCCGAACGGCGCGGGCAAGTCGACCTTCTGCCGACTCATCACCGCGCAGGAAACTCCCGATGGCGGAGCGCACACTTTCGGTCACAAAGTCGCGACCTCGTTCTTCTCGCAAAACCACGCCGACGAACTCGACCCGCAAAAAACCGTCCTTGAAACCGTCGAAGCCGCGGCCTCACGCGAATCCGCACCCCACGCCCGCAACCTTCTCGGCTGCTTTCTTTTCCGCGGCGACGATGTCTTCAAAAAAGTCGGCGTGCTCTCCGGTGGCGAGCGCTCGCGCGTGGCACTCGTTTGCATGCTGCTGCGCCCGGCGAATTTCCTGATCCTCGACGAACCGACCAACCACCTTGACATGCAATCGCAGGATGTCCTGCAGCGTGCGCTCGCCGACTATCCCGGCAGCGTGCTGATCGTGTCGCACAACCGCTCGTTCCTCGATCCGGTGGTCAGCAAAACCCTCGAGTTTCGCCCCGGCGAAGCGCCCCGACTCTTTGCCGGCAACATCAGCTATTACTTGGAGAAAAGCGCGGCGGAAAACCAAAGCACCAAGCCCGCAACCGCGAGCAAAGCCGCGCCCGCCGCACGCAGCACCACCCAACCTGGCGTCTCGCGCAAGGACCAACGCCGCGCCGAAGCGGAAGCCCGCGATCAACGTAACAAGCTGCTCAAGCCGCTCGAAACCGAACTCGCTTCCCTCGAAATAAAAATTGCCGAGCTCGAAGCAGCTCAAGCCACCCTCAACGCCGCACTCACCAGCAAGGAACTTATTTCCCAAACGGACAAACTCCGCGAAACCAGCAACGCGATTTCCAAAATCACCCACTCCCTCGAAACGGCCTACTCGCGCTGGGGCGTGCTCACCGACGAAATTGAAAAGGTCAAAGCCAAGCTCGGCATCACGGATTGACCCCACCCGCTTCGCCATTACCATACGGCGCGTCCCGCTCGAGCGGCCGAAATTCCAAGCGCTTCCCTCCTCACTTCCATCATGAACAAAGTCCTCATCATCGGTGCCGGCGGAGTCGGCAGTGTCGTCGCCCACAAGTGCGCCATGCTGCCCGAGGTCTTCGGCGAAATCACCCTCGCCTCCCGTACGCTCTCAAAGTGCGACGCGATCGCCGACTCAATCAAACAACGCACCGGCCGCACGATCCACACCGCGCAAGTCGATGCCGATAACTCCGCCGAAACCGCCGAGCTGATCCGCAAGACAGGCGCCAAGTTGCTGATCAATGTCGCTCTGCCCTATCAGGACCTCCACCTCATGGATGCCTGCCTCGCCGCTGGATGCGATTACATGGATACCGCCAACTACGAGCCAAAGGATGTCGCGAAGTTCGAATACTCATGGCAGTGGGCGTATCAAGAACGCTTTGAAAAAGCCGGACTCTCCGCGCTGCTCGGCTCGGGCTTTGACCCCGGCGTGACGAATGTTTTCACCGCCTGGGCACTCAAGCACCACTTCGACGAGATCCACACGCTCGACATCATCGATGTGAACGGCGGCAACCACGGCAAGGCCTTTGCCACCAACTTCAATCCGGAAATCAACATCCGCGAAGTCACCGCCGAATGCCGTCATTTTGAAAACGGCAGCTTCGTCGAAACGCCGCCGATGTCGCTCCATCAATCCTTCACCTGCCCAGATGGAGTCGGCACCTATGAGATCTACCGCATGTACCACGAGGAACTCGAATCCCTCGTCAAACACATCCCCACCATCCGCCGCGCGCAGTTCTGGATGTCGTTCTCACCAAACTACCTCAAGCACCTCGAGGTCCTCGGCAATGTCGGCATGACCCGCATCGATCCGGTCACTTACAACGGCGTCGAAATCATCCCGCTTCAGTTCCTCAAAGCCGTGCTGCCCGACCCCGGCGACCTCGGTAAATCCACCAAAGGCAAAACCTGCATCGGCAACATCATTACCGGACTCAAAGACGGCCACTACAAGGCGATCTACATCTACAACATCTGCGACCACGAAGCCTGCTTCGCCGAGGTCGGATCCCAAGCGATTTCCTACACCACCGGCGTCCCCGCCATGATCGGCGCCAAACAGATGCTCGAGGGGAATTGGCGCAAGGTTGGCGTCTGGAACATGGAGCAACTCGACCCCGATGCCTTCATGGCCGACCTCAACCAGTTCGGGCTCCCATGGAAATGCGTCGAACTCTCTCACCAGCAGGCCGAAAAACTCGCGGTGATTTGAGGAAATTGTGCCTACAATGTAAATTTTTCCGCTCCCCGAGCGGCAATTTCAACTTGTCAGTTCACGGACCCGAAAGCATGCTCGCGGGCATGAATCCGCCGCACGAAATCCGCCTGCTTTCAAGGGGAATGCGGCCATCCGGCTCCGCCATTGGGCGGACCTTATCCCTTTCCCGCCCGTCCGTCGGCCCACGACGGCCCACCTCATGATTGATTCCACCGAGCGGCTCATCCTTCATCTCGAGAAATGCAAGCCACAGGATTCGCCTCCTGTTTGCGCCATCGATACCGAGGCCGACAGCCTCCACCGCTACCGCGAGTCCCTGTGCCTGATCCAGTTCGCCATCCCGGGCGAATCGGTGCTGATCGATCCTTTGGCGATCGACGACCTCAAGCCGCTCGCCTCCTACCTTAGCGAGGCGACCGTCTGGATGCATGGCGCGGATTACGACATGACGATGTTCAAGCGCGAGTTCGGCCACCTGCCGGCCGTCGTGTACGACACGCAAATCGGTGCACGCCTGCTTGGTGCCCGCCGCTTCGGCCTTGGCGACCTGGTTCAGCAATATTTCGGCATCGAACTTTCGAAGTCCTCGCAGAAGGCCGACTGGGGCAAGCGTCCGCTCTCGACGAAGATGATCGAATACGCGCTCAATGATGTCGACTACCTGCTCGAAATGGGCGAGCGCATCGTCACAGGGCTCAAGGAAAAGGAACGCTACGAATGGTTTGAAGAAAGTTGCCACGCCGCCCGCCGCAAGGTGCTTGAGCGCGATGACAGCCGCGAGGAAAACTGGCGCATCCAAGGCTCTGGCAAGCTCGAGCCTTGGGGCCTCGCCTGCCTGCGCGCGATCTGGCAATGGCGCGACGCGGAAGCCGCCGCCTGGGACCGCCCGTCCTTCATGGTTGCGCCGAACAAACAGATCCTCGAGTGGAGCATCAGCCTCGCCTCCGGCAACCCGATCGCCCTGCCCCACCACTTCCGCCCCGATCGCGTCAAACGCTTCCGCAGCGCGATTTCCAAACTCGAGGCGATGCCGCAATCTAGCTGGCCCGAACGCGAAAAAGCCAAGCGCCGGAAACGCGACAAGGACTTCGAAAAACGCGTCGACGCGCTGATCAAATCCCGCGACGAGGCGGCTGCCAAACTCGACATCGAGGGCTCGCTCATCGCCCCCCGCGCCGCGCTCGAAACAATCGCCGCGGACGAATCGCTGGCTCCTTCGTTGCTGCTCGAATGGCAGCTCGGTTGCCTTGGGATGAAAGGCTGAATTTTCAGCCCTTTTGCGAAGATTTTCGCAAAGAAGTTCCTTGTCACTTTGCGGGGTTTTTCAGACCCTCTCCCAAGCCTATGACCGACCCTTCGAACGAGCCACCAGTAGCCGAAACCAAGGTCGCCTCCGAGCAACAATACGACGCCGCCCAGATCGACAAACTCGAGGGCCTTGAAGCCGTCCGGAAACGACCCGGCATGTACATCGGCGACCCCGACGAACGCGGTCTCCATCACTGCGTTTTCGAAGTGCTCGACAACTCGATCGACGAACACCTCGCCGGTTATTGCTCTCGCATCAAGGTCGCGATCCATGTCGATGGCTCGGTCTCGATCGCCGACAACGGCCGCGGCATCCCGGTCGACATGCACCCGAAGTTCGGCATCCCCGCCGTCGAGCTCGTGCTCACCAACCTCCACGCTGGCGGCAAGTTCGGCCAAGGCGCCTACAAGTACTCCGGCGGCCTCCACGGCGTCGGCGCGAAATGCGTCAACGCACTCTCGGATTGGTTCCGCGCCGACATCATGCGCAATGGCAAGGTCCATCGCATCTCGTTCGAACGCGGCAAAACCACCGAGCAACTTCACATCGTCGGCGAGGTCGACCCGAAAAAAACCGGCACGACCATCACCTTCTTCCCCGACGCGACGATCTTCGTCGATACGATCGAATTCAAATTCGACCGCCTCGCGACCCGCTTGCGCGAACTCGCCTTCCTCAACCCCGGCCTCACGATCGACCTCGAAGACGAACGTCCGGAATCCGCGAAAAAAACCACGTTTTTCTATGCCAAAGGCATCGAGGAATTTGTCGTACAGCTCGGCGAAAATAAAACCGTCATCCACGACGACCCAGTCATCCTTTGCGGCAAACGCCAGATCGAACTCGACTACGACGGCAAGCAATCGACCGACGATGTTTTTGCCGATGTGGTCTTCCAGTACAACGATTCGTACAACGACCAGATCCTCTGCTTCGCCAACTCGATCCCCAACGGCGACGGCGGCACCCACCTCACCGGCTTCCGCACCGCGCTCACTCGCGCGATCAACCAATACGCCAAGGCCAACAAGATCCTCAAGGACAAGGACCCCGCGCTCTCCGGCGACGATGTCCGCGAAGGCCTCGTCTGCGTGATCTCGGTGAAAATGCCCAACCCGCGCTTCAGCTCGCAAACGAAGGACAAACTCGTCAACACCGAGATCGAAGGCGTGGTCTCATCGATCGTCTATGAGGGCCTGATGCAGTATTTCGACGAGAACCCGACCCTTGCCCGCAAGGTCATCGAGAAATCGGTCAACGCCGCGCGCGCCCGCGAGGCCGCACGCAAGGCCCGCGAAACGGTTCGCAAATCCGCTCTTTCCGGCGGTGGACTTCCCGGCAAACTCGCCGACTGCTCGGAACGCGATCCGGCAAAATCCGAGCTCTACATTGTCGAGGGTGACTCCGCAGGCGGCTCGGCCAAACAAGGTCGCGATCGTCGCACGCAAGCGATCCTTCCGCTGCGCGGCAAACTCCTCAACGTCGAGAAAGCACGCCTCCACCGCGCGCTGCAAAACAAGGAAATCCAAAACCTCATTACCGCCATCGGTGCCGGCATTGGCGACGGCGACCAGGATGGCTCATTCAACATCGCAAAAGTCCGTTACCATAAAGTCGTCATCATGACCGACGCCGATGTCGACGGCTCGCACATCCGCACCTTGCTGCTCACCTTCTTCTGCCGCCATATGCCGGAACTCGTGAAGCGTGGCTTTCTCTACATCGCACAGCCACCGCTCTATCTCGTCACCCGCAAAAAACGCTCCGAATACGTCCAGGACAACGACCAACTCAACAAGATCCTCATCGAGTTGGGCGCCAGCGAGGTCATCCTCCGCACGCATGATCGGTCACGCGCATTCTCCGCCGAGGAACTCAAAGGCATTCTCGAAACCCTTTCCTCACTCTCCCGCTACACCCGCTCCATCGAAGGCAACGGCGGCGACTTCCGCGACTATCTTGCGGCTCGCCGGGCCGACGGCCACCTGGCGGAATTCATGGTCCGCATTCGCGAGGGCAACGACGAAAATGTTCTCTACTTCGCCGACGAAAACGCGCTTCGAGATTACGCAAACGCCAACCGCGACCTGCGACTTTTCGATGAAATACCAACCGACGAAGAGTTCGCCGCTGGCCCCGGAGTCTCGCGCCGCGCCGTGCTCCACGAACTTCACGAATCGCACGCGATCGCCAAACTCTTTGCCCGTCTCACCGAAGCAGGCATCGACATCCGCAACTTCCACTCCGACGACACGCCGCTCTTTGAACTCCTCGAAGGCGAAGGTGAAAAACAGCAAGCCACGCCGCTGTTTTCGATCCCCGAAATCCTCTCGCGCGTCCTCGAAATCTCCAGCAAGGGCGTCCAAATCAAACGCTTCAAGGGTCTCGGCGAAATGAACGCCAAGCAACTCTTCGAAACCACCATGGACCCCACGACCCGCCAGTTCCTCCGCGTCCGACTCGACGAGGACAACATGGTCGAGGCCGACCGCATGTTCGATGTGCTCATG
>JBEEOX010000005.1:0-22593 GCA_041191425.1 Verrucomicrobiota bacterium
GTGATGTCGGCAGCGCTGGTGAAGACTCGAGAGACAGATCGACCCAAGGCACTGGGCAGTCCGCAGGACGAGAGCGCGAGGCACGCGAGAAGAACGATGGCGAAGCGTGGCATATTTTATGTGGCGTGAATCAGTTGCAGACCGGGCAGGTGTTGAGTTTCGTAAAGAAGTCGTTGCCTTTGTCGTCGACGAGGATGAAGGCGGGGAAATTTTCGACGGTGATTTTCCACACCGCTTCCATGCCGAGTTCGGGAAAGGCGACCACTTCTTGCGAACGGATGTGATCCTGCGCAAGGAGCGCGGCGGGACCGCCGGCTGATCCGAGGTAGAATCCGCCATGTTTCTTGCAGGCATCGGTGACTGCTTGCGAGCGATTGCCTTTGGCCAGCATGACCATCGATCCGCCGTGCGATTGGAACAGATCGACATAGCCATCCATACGGCCTGCGGTGGTCGGGCCGAATGAGCCTGAGGGCATGCCGGGTGGAGTTTTGGCGGGTCCGGCGTAGTAGACCGGATATTGTTTGAAGTAGTCTGGCAGGTCGCCGGTTTCGTCAAGGATCTCCTTGAGTTTCGCATGGGCGCTGTCGCGCGCGACGATAATGGTTCCGGTGAGCGCGACCGCGGTGGTGACTGGGTACTTGGTCAGCGTCTTGAGCGTTTCCTCCATGCCGAGGTCGAGGTTGATCGGCACACCGTTGAATTTCCAATGGCGGAATTTTTCAGGAATGAAACGGCCTGGATTTTTTTCGAGTTTCTCGATGAAGATGCCGTCCTTGGTGATTTTTGCTTTCGCCTGACGATCGGCCGAGCACGAGACGCCAACACCGACCGGGCATGAGGCGCCGTGACGCGGGAGGCGGATGACGCGGACATCGAGCGCGAAGTACTTGCCGCCAAATTGCGCGCCGATGCCGATCTCGCGCGAAAGGGCGAGGAGTTCTTTTTCGAGCTCGAGGTCGCGGAATGCCTGGCCGTGTTCGTTGCCTGCTGTGGGGAGTTTGTCGAGGTAGCGGGTCGAGGCGAGTTTGACGGTTTTGAGGCAGTTCTCCGCCGAGGTGCCGCCGATCACGAAAGTGAGGTGGTAGGGCGGGCAGGCGGCGGTGCCGAGCGAGCGCATTTTTTCGACGCAGAATTCCTTGAGTCGCTGCGGATTGAGCAAAGCTTTCGTTTCTTGGTAGAGGAAAGTTTTGTTGGCGGATCCTCCACCCTTGCTCACGAAGAGAAAATGGTAGGCGTCGCCCTCAGTGGCGTAGAGATCGATCTGCGCGGGGAGGTTGGTCTTGGTGTTGACCTCCTCGTACATCGTGAGCGGTGCGGTTTGCGAGTAGCGCAGGTTTTCTTGCGTGTAGGTTTGGTGGATGCCTTTCGAGAGAAACTCCGCATCGTTGCAGCCAGTCCAAACTTGCTGACCCTTTTTACCGACGATGGTCGCAGTGCCCGTGTCTTGGCAAAAGGGGAGTATGCCGTGCGAAGCGATCTCGGCATTTTTCAAAAGCATGAGCGCGACCATGCGGTCGTTTTCTGATGCATCAGGATCATCAAGAATCGCAGCCACCTGCGCGAGGTGATCGGCGCGAAGGGTAAAGTTGATCGCCTTGATGGCTTCGGCTGAAAGCAGCCTGAGGGCTTCTGGATCGATTTTCAGAATGGGTCGACCTTCGAATTCCACCATCGAAACATGCTCGGTGGAAATGCACTCGTACTCCGTTGTGTCGGCGGCGAGTGGAAAGGGCTCCTGATAGAAAAACGGTTTCTCTGGCATGGCTTGAAAGTTTTTTAAGCCCGCAGGGCCGCCCGAGCAAATGGATTTGCGCGCTGCGCGGCCTATAACGCGATTTCGAGCAGGTTTTCTTTCGCGCTGAGATGCTGGTTGAAATCAAGAGCCTTGATCATCCATCCGCCCTGACGGTAGGGGTTTTCGGTGAATTTTTCAGGTGCAAGCTCATTACCATTGAGGCGAACACCGCGCGGGGTGTGCTTGGCATGGAGGACTTCAAAGTGAACACGCAGCCAGCCGCTTTTCCATGGAATGGTCGCCTCAAGCCCATTGAGTTCGCGAGACATCACTGGGTCGATGACGATATGTTGGTAATGCTGGCGAATGCCGAGCATGCGCGTGAGTACGAGATTGAGAAAAATTCCCGGGCCGCTTGAGTAGATGCGCCAGCCGCCATGCACGCCGATTTTTCCCGAGACAATTTCCTCGTAGCGATCGGCGGCCTCGTAGCGTGAAGCGACATCGGCGTCGGAGCTGGAGAAATATGCGTTTGCCTGACGCGACAGGGCATTGGCGACCGATGATTTCAAGTCGGCGGGATTCACCATGCCAAAGGCTTTGAGCATGGCATCGGCTTTTCCAAGATGCGCCATCGTTTCGATGAAACGCAGGTGGGCGTGGGTGTAAAAGATGCCAATCTCGCGCGAAAAGCATGAGCTGAGTTCCGCGCGCTGAAAAATTTCGCAGATGCCGCCGCGATAGGCAGGCGGGCGATCCATGAGTCGCGCTCCGTCGGCAGCGAGCAGGTGGTTTTCGATGAGCCTGAAGTGATGCTCCATTTCATCCATGGAAAAAAGTCCGCCAAGCATCGAGCGAGTCATTGGAATGAGGCTGTACTGAATGCCGGTGAGCTTGTCGTTCGGGTGGAGTAGCGGCTGACCCGATGAAGATGAATTTTCATTGAAGAGGAAAAATCCGCAGATGGTTCCATCGATCATCAGGTGCTGGTGGCAGTCGGTTTTGACGGCATCGGCGAAGCCAGCGAGTCCGGCAAATTCGCGCTTCGATTGGCGCGAGAGTTCTTCGAGTCGGCGCAGGACTTGGTAGCACAGGGCAACGGTCCATGAACTGACAAGGCGCTCACGAAATTCGGGTTTCGCAGGTTGCAGCGAGTCGTTCCAATCGCCATCGCCGTAGCGAAGCAGGGCGGTGCCGGGCACGCAGTGGTCTCGAAGCCATGCGATATTGGAAACGACATGGTCGATCAGCGGAGAGGTTTCCTTCGTGGTTTGCGCGCTACCGGGTTGGGTCCATGCGACGGATTCATCGAGGATGGCGAAATCGCCGCTGGCCTCAATGTAATCGCAGAGTGCCTTGAGTGGCCACAGCGGGATGTCGCCGTGGCAATGCGCTTGCTGGATCCATCCGAAAGGATCGGTCATGAACCACTGCGGCCAGTTGTTTTCGCCGATGAATTGATGACGATAGGTCAGCAGGATGATTTCCCGACAACTCGCGTGACGCCCGAGTGCCAGAAGCATTTCGACGGAACCTTGGGTGACATCGCGCGTGCCCCATGCACCGCCGTTGTATTGTTCAATGCCGTGAGGAACGGTGAGATGAATCATCCCGTTGTGAATGAACCATGGCAGAATGTGGTCCATTCGCTTGATGGCGTGATGCTTGTGACTCAGGCCGAGCTTTTGCGCGTCGTCGAGCCAGCTCGATTGTTCATTTGACTCGCTTGCAATGTGGCTGTGGCCTTCGATTTCGATGGTGAAGGTAGCAAGCGCGCGAGTTTGCATCACAAGCATCGCGTGAGCGCTTTCGACGGCGAATTTTTCCGCTGCATCGAATGAGGCAACAGAAGTTGAATCCATGGCTCGCAGGATGAAATGTGCCTGTGGATCTTCCTTGCGAAAGAGTCCTTCGGGGTTGGCACGGATGATCGCCGTTGCGGATTTTGGATCGATTTCGACCTCGGCGACTTCGTCGTATTCGTTGATGCCAGCGATCAGGCCGTGAGTGATGAGAAACTCCGCTGGCTCACCTGAGATGACATCGATGCGCGTGTTGCATGCTGATCGCTCAGGGCTGACCAAAACCGTGATTTCGATGGCGCTTGATTCGAGTTGATAGATCCAGCGAGCCTCATGGAGTGACATCTCGAAGCACGATGGCACACCGAGGAGCTTCCAGTTGTTCTGATGGCGTATCCAGATTCGTTGACCGCTCGATGAGGTGAGTCCGTGGGTTTCACGCGGAAATGACAGGAGGCGGTGAAAGGAGGAATGTCCGCTGCTGAGCAGAGAATTGAAACATCCCGCCATCAACACGGTGGTGGTCAATTGCGTTGCATTCGGCAAATCCCCAGCGCTTGAGCGAAGGATGTGAGCGTGTGGGCGAGGGCCAAGCGCTTCCTTCGCACGCGTGACCACATGGCTGATGCGGTCTTTGAGAAAAAACGAGTGAACTTGACCATCCGTACCATGCTCAAGCAGGTCCCACTCATCGGGGAAAATGTTTCGAAGCTCCGACTCACTGAAATTTTTTCCATGAATGACGGACGGATCGTGAAAGAGCGTGCGGCATGATTTGGTTGCGCCGATGTTTGGTAAGTGGTGCGCCTGATTTTTGGAAAATCGAATATGCGAGATGTCGTCTATGCCAGTGGGTTCGGGATGATCGGCGATGAATGTGGCTGTGAATCGACAGGTGCTGCTTTCATTTGGTTTTGTATGGATCGGGCGACTGAGCAGCGCGGCGTAGGATGACTCCGACTGTTTGAGGCCCGAGAGTTGGATGGCATTTTTTCCGAGGCATGCGGGATGGTGGGGGCGGTCGATCATCGTACCAAAGACCTGACTGGCATCGCTTGCGAATTTGTCGCAGCCTTGCTCGCAGGCTTGGATGAGCCATGGGTTTTTGCCGTTCACCTTGAGGTTCTGACGACTGGCAATGACTTTGCCGTGAATCGGGTGATCGAGTGGTCGGTGATCGATGTACTGACTGGTGTATGACTCGTTGTTGCGAGCGGCGGCAGGCGAGGTGAGTCCGATATCCAAGCCATGAAGCACGCGCCATGAGATCGGATGATTGGCATGGTGCTCGAGTTCGATCTCCATGTCCCAGCCATGGCCTTTCGGCTTCATGGAAAGGATGGCCGAGATGTGGGTTTGCTCATTGGCATGTGTCCAGATGGCGCGTCCATCGTAGATGTTGAAACTGGCGTTTGAACCGGGTCCGATCAGTCTGACGACGCGTGTCTCATGAGGCTCCTTAATTTCCAACGCCACATGGTGCATGGATCCCGAGAGCGGACATCCAAAGCGGAGGTTGACCATTAGGTTGTTGCCATGGCGGATCGAATGCAGGTGGCCGCCTTTGAAAAAACGAAAGTGAAGCGAGTCCTTGTCACCAATTGTGTGGGCAATGAGCGAGTCGTGCGTGGCGAGGGTTTTGAGATGGGAAGGCATTCGCTTGTTGTGGGGTAGCGATGAAATAAAGCGTATCGCGGAATCAGCGGAGTTTGACCTCTTTCCATTGCTGTTGACTGAAATTTCTCGCTGCGAAGCACCAGATGACGAGCTTCTTGTCCTTGAGTAGGTCGGGATTCTTTTTCAGATCCCTGCAGAGTTTGATGCGTGGCGCGTTGATCCCGTCACCCTTGGTCGAGATTACATCAGGTGAGTAGCCAAGGGCAGGAATCAGATGATCAACGATGCCCGCGCCGACCGCATGCATGTCACCACCCTGACTGTAAACGAGCAGATGGCTATCACCCATCAGCAGAATAGGTGACTCGGTGATCTTGCCAACTTGATTCGCTGGCACAGAACCCTTGGGCGCGGTGTGGAGGTCGATAGATTCTTCCTCTTGATCGCCTGTGAGATCACCTTTGATGGTGATTTGTGAAACAATCGATTGCGATTCCAGATCGGTGGACTTGTTTTGAATCGGAATTTCCGACGAGTGCTCGGTGATGTGGCAAATCAGGTGTTGAGCGATTCGGACACCGGTTTTGGGAGTGAAGTGAGAATCCGTTTTGCAGAATACAGGGTCGCTTGATTGGCTCAGCAGATCGTAGAGGTCGATAATCTCAATGCCGTGCTTTTGGAGTTCGTCGAGATAAGCGCGCGTGGCTCTTGAATATCCTTTGGTATCGGCCAACTGCGCGGGATCGATCAGCCCGTCCATGCGAATGAGCGATTTCTCGGGAATCGGCATCAGCACGAGTTTGATGCCGAGGCTTTTGAGTGCGTCGGCATAACTGCGGATTTCCTTGATCGCAGGTGCTTCTGCTATTTGCGGAATTTGATGTTGAGCTGTGAGAAGGTGCTCTATTTCCGTGCTGAGAAAATACCATCCATCAAGGCCTCTCACCGTATGGCTGTCTTCATTGATGGTAGTGCGAGGAAGCTCGGGTAGTAATGACGCGTTCGCTGGTTCCGTCGCTTGCGCGTTTGCCGTTAGCGAAAAGATGGCAGTGATGAGAAGAAGGTGGCGTGGGGATACGTGAAGAAAATTCATGGATCGGGTCTTGGTTCGACCTGTCTTATCCAATTCGGCGGCTCCAAGGCAAGTGCACCATCCGGTTCGGCTCGCTGATGGCGTCCAAATTCATTTTCGGCATCGCTCCACGAGTCGAGCGTGACACTGATCTTATCTCCCGGCCGCAGGCTTGCCAGTTGGGTCCATTGACGATTTTCAATCACCAAGCCAAAGGCGAATACCTTGGTTCCGGCCGAAGGGGTAGCGGATTTGTCAGATATCAATTCCAACTCAAAATACCCGACATAGTCCTTGTAGACCGTGGATGCAGGATGCGGAACGGGGCCCATGGCGGTGATGGTGGCATCGACCTTGCGCGAATTGCCTGCGGAAATTTCGAGGAATTCTTCCGAGTTGGAACGGGTGACGAGTTGGTAGGACATCGGCTTCCAATTTCCTGTGGTGAGCTCGGTGGCGGAGAACTGCCAAACCACCAATTTTTTTCCTTCGAGTCGATCTCTCCCGCGTGCGAGTTCAGCCGAGAGTTCCGCTCTTGTAGCGCTGGCACCATCGCCGTTGCGCAGGATGCAATCGACGGGAAATCCGAGGCACGCACCGAGGTGCTCGGAAAAGCCGGCATCCTCACCCCAGCCCATGCTCTTGAGGCTGAAAATGTTGGAGTAGCTATCGCCAATCAACAGCACCGGAGATTGTCGATTCGGCAGCCAGCGCTCTTTGGATTGGGTTCTTACTTCGCTGACGCTGGATTTTTCGGTAGTGAAATTCTTCCATGTCTTCGGCAATCGAAGCATGCGAGCCAAGTCACCTTCGTTGGTGATCTCACGTTCGAGGGTCAGTGCTGTCTCAGAGCCGCGAGTGATCCAATTGTTTTCGACAAGCACATCGGCTAAATCACGGGCGCAGGTCATCATCGTGAGAGGATTCCAATGACTGTCGGTTCGGAGGTAAGCGATGCCATTCTGAGCGGATTTTGCCTTGAGAATCGAATCGGCGGAATCGTAGAGATAGGCACCGGTTTTTTGAACCTCTGCTGACCATGCATCAAACCATTCGGGCTTTTGGATCGGGTTGTCGTGCGAGGCTGAGATACCGAGTGGCTCGGGTTGACCCGCTGTTTTTGGCCAGGTCGGCATGATCGCGAGCTTGATGCCGCGCTCATCGAGAGCCTTGGCGAAGTTGGCAATAATATCAATCGAGGCCTCGGGCCCGGTGAAATCATGGATCTTATTGCTGAGCTTACGCGTGAGCAAATCAAATGACGGGCGATGGAAGAGCCATCCGTCTCTGCCGATCATCACCTCCTTCGCGCCTTCTCTCATGCTAGCAAACGCAGCCTGACCAAAAGGTTGGAGCTGTTTCACCACCTGTGATTTTTCGAAGAGTTGATTTTCTGTGTTCGATATCCAACGCATCAACTCACGGTTGAATGCAAAAACTTTGCTGAAGATGGTTTGACCGGAGTTGTCCGCGTTTTGTTGGTCGATTGACTGAGCGGTATTGATCACTTTTTCCACTTGGCCCAAGCGAGCGAAGTTTTTTGCGTCGGCGATAAAGATCCATGCAAGCATTGCCGAGAACGCGACCGTGATCGCAAACGCCCATGCCTTGCTCACCTTGGTGGCGGCAATTTCAGCGAGCGCCTCGCGTTCGAGGCGGCCCATTGAGGCAGGGTTTTTGCGACCTTGGTCAGACATGGGATGGCTTGGGTCAGAAAATGAAATAGATGAACGGATTGTAACTTTGGCATGTCAGTGCCGCGGCGGCGACCACCAGCAAGATCGTACACATCGCGAGTTTCATGGGGCTAAGATGGCGGGTTAGTTTCCATGAGTTCACGCCGAAGAACGCGATGATGAAGGCGGTGGTCAGGCTCATGAGCAGATAAGGGGTATTGATGGCGGAACTGACGAGTCCGGCGTCGGGTGAGTTGGCGGGCCAGAGTTTTGCGGTGTACTGGATTGCTGATTCGAGATCGCTCGAGCGAAAGGGGATCCACATGACCGACACAAACACAAAGGTGAGCGGGCAGCGAAGCAGCGAGGGAATTGAAAACGAGACGCGCTTTGAGCAGAACCTTTCCAAGGCGAGCCACAGCCCGTGCATACCCCCCCAGATCAGGAAGTTCCAACTCGCGCCGTGCCAGAGTCCGCCAATGAGCATCACCAGGATGAGGTTGATGTAGGTGTGAGTTGGTCCCTTGCGGTTGCCTCCAAGGGGGATGTAGAGGTAATCACGCAGCCAAGTGGAAAGGCTGATGTGCCACCTTTGCCAAAATTCCGTGAGGCTTTTTGAGCGGTAGGGCGAATTGAAGTTACGAATGAAAACGAATCCAAGCATCAGCCCAAGTCCGACCGCCATGTCGGAGTATCCGCTGAAGTCGAAATAGATTTGAAACGAATAAGCAAAGAGCCCCGTCCATGCATCGAGGCAAGTGATCGATGCGCTGTCATGCACTGTGTCGGCAATGCGGCCGCAGGGATTGGCGATGAGGACTTTTTTTGCCAATCCAATCGAAAAGAACGCAATACCCCGTGAAAATTTTGCGAGCGTGTGGGTTCTTGAAACGAGTTGGTCGGCAACATCCTGGTAGCGGATGATTGGTCCGGCGACCAGTTGCGGAAAGAGCGAGATGTAACAGGCGAAATCGATAAAATTTTTCAAGGGCTTGGCATGCCCCCGATAGACATCGATCGCGTAGCTCATCGATTGGAAGGTGTAGAAGCTGATGCCGAGTGGCAGCACGACGTGCAGAAAATGAGTGTCGTTGATCAGGCTCCAGCCAAACCATTCGAAAAGCTTCGAGAGGTTTTCGATGCCAAAATTGAAGTACTTGAAGAAACCAAGCATGCTGAGGTTGCTGATGATGCTTGCCCACAACGCGGTTTTTTGCATGCGACTGCGCGGGCCATTTTCATCGAGTGGATAATAATTTTCACCACGATTGCGCGGGTCTCCCATGGCGATGGTTCTGCCGGCGAAGTAGTCTATCGCAGTGGATAGCAGCATCAGCAGCACAAAGAGCGGATTGGCCCAGCCGTAAAAAATGTAGCTGAAAATCGTGAGAAATGCCGATCTTCCCTTTTTCGGCATCGCATAGTAGCCGGCCAATACGAGTGGCAGGAAGACGAACAGAAAAAGGTGCGAGCTGAAGACCATGGACTGCCTTATCTAAGCATCATGCCGCGGGTTCTGAGTTGCCAGCGAAGGTCGACACCCGCCCGCACGAACCAAAGGTAGGCAGCCTCCCTGTTCAAGTGGACCCCGTCGGTTCCGGACACGCCTTTTACATATCGAATTTTTTCGCCTGAATAAAATTCGCGAAACCCATGGTTGCGATTGTTTTCATGGATGATTTTTTGAACCTGGGTTTTGACCGATGTGGAATACTTTGATGCGTCCGGCGGCGTGATCCAATAAACCATTTTCAGGTTTCCGCGATTGGCGATGATGGTTTTGCTGAACTGCCGATAGATTTCCCTGAGTTCGGGGATCGCCTTCTCGCCCTTCTTTTCGATTGTGTCGAAGTGGTTGGTGCCGAGTTGAATGACAAGCACATCGGGCCTGAATTTTTTGAGAAGCGTTTCGATCTTTGGTGTGACGGTCGGGGTGGGTTTGCGTCCGTCCTGATATTTTGTGAGCTTTCTCGAATAAGGAGTGGTTTCGCGGTAGCCGCAGGGAGTGATGAAATTTGGCTTTGAGATCATCCAATGCTCAGGCGAGGACCCGCAGGAGGCGTAGATTGCAACCTGGCTTTGGGGCAGGTTGCGAAGCAGCCAATCTTGCAAGTAGTCGCCAAAAGGACCGACCGTGAGCGAGTCGCCGATGACCATGACTTTCGACCCATGGTTCAACTCACCTCCCAATTGTGCGCGGGTTGAGGCGCATCCGATGAACAGCAAAAAGCCGAGGCAGATCGCCCACAGGCGCATTTTTGCTGTGTGGATTTTTTTCATGGATTGCAATCGGCGCAGTCTTCGCTGTTTGGGTGACGATTCACGTCTTCACAAAGGATGTACGGGGTGTGATCCGCCGCGCCGACTTCGTCGTTTTGAGTGACGGTGGCCCAAAGCGATTCGTCCTTCAGTTCGGTGACAGAAAGTTCGAGTTCTTTGTTTTTTTTAAATTTTGAAAGATCCTGTTTTGCGTTTTTGATGTAGGCTGGATGGTAAACGAGCAATTCCTTTGAATCGTATTCGCCGGACATCACTTCGATGACATCGTACAGGTAGGCGACCATGCATTCGCCGTAAGGGGCGAAGCTTTTGCGGTTTGGTATGCTGCTTGCGGTTTTGAGTCTTACCTTGAGGCAAACGGGGGTGATTTGGCCTTCGTTATCGTCGGTTTCCGGCGTCGCTTGATTGTTCGGGCCCGCGGTGATCGGCGACATGTTGGCAATGTCGATGCGGGCGAGGTCCTTGGCGATGATGCGGAATGTGTCGCGCCCCCAATCGTGCGCGGCTTTTCCGCTGAAGTGCATCTTGTCTTTTGCCTGACCCTTGTACGGGTATTTGGTGATTTGCCGGCTGTCGATGGTGACACCGTAGGGCCCCACGCATTCGGCGATGATGTCGTGGATGAATGCCTGCACCTCGGGTGAGACATTTCCCGCCTGCGGTGGGGTGATCCAGTAGAGTCGCTTGACGCTCGTTGCGTTCTTTGTGAGCCATTGGATCATCGGATTCACATGGGCACGGATCACTGGGCCGTTGCGAGCGGCATTGACCTCATTGCCTTTTTTGAAAGTGCCAAAAAAGTTGTTGCCGTTTTGGATGATGAGAATGTCGGGCTTGATCGCCGGAATGAGGTCTTCGATTTTTGGTATGGTGTGAGGTTTCGGGCGCATACCTTTTTTGGCACCGTAATAATTTTCAATCTGCCTCGGTTTTTTTTCACCTTCGACCGTTTCGATACTCCAAAACCCACAGTGGGTGGTTGCCTTGCGGTAGGGAGCGGTCTTCATCCACGACAGCGGATTTGTCCCGCAGGCCATGATCGTGTGAACGGGGCCAATACCGGGGCAGGAACGAAAGCACTCGTCGATGATGGGGCCGAGTCCGGCCATGCCCATCGAGTCGTTGATCATGAGCACTCGCAGTCCGTTTTCGGTTGATTGAGTAAGGCAGTGAGCGTTCGCTTGTTCGGCGATTTCAATGCCTTTGAGCGGGGATGATTTCTCGGGTGCAGCCAACGCAGTGGCTGACGACAGCATGAGGCTGACGATGGCAAGGCGGTTGAGCAAACGACGGCTTTGGAAAGCGGAAAATTGAAGGGTTGCGACCTTGTGAAATGGCATGGGATCGGGCTCGGCTAACAAGTCCCCAAGCTAGGAACCATAGCCCTTGAGACAAGGAAAATTGCCCCGTAGGAAGTCGCGGTTTTGATGCGAATGCGCGCCCTCAGTTTTCGTCGGCCTCAGGGGCCTTCGGGAGCTTGTCGACCTCGTCGAGGAGGTTGACCATGTCGACTCCGCGAATGGCGGAGGAATCATGACAAAAGCGCAGGACGGGAGTGGACTTGAGCACCACGCGTTTCATGACCTTTGATTGAATCGATCCGTGTTCGCGGTTGAGTTTTTCGATGACCGCTTGGGCATCGCCACCCAACACGCTGGTCCAAACTTTCGCTTCCTTGAGGTCTTGGGTGACATCGACCTCGCTGATTGTCACCAGCTTGCCGTGCCACTCGTAATCCTTTTGGACCACTTGGCCGATTTCGCGGCGGAGCAGTTCATTGACGCGATCGAGTCGGCGGGGCATGGAGGAATAAAAGCTGAAATACTGAATGAGGATGCAATGATGTTTGCTGAATTCTGAATTTGACTTTCCAGCATTTCAGAATTTCAGCCTTTGCCATTACAGCGTTTGCGGAACTTTCTCGAGTTTGTAGCACTCGATGATGTCGCCTTCTTGGTACTCGTTGAATTCGCCGAGGCGGATGCCGCATTCGAAGTTGGTGCGGACTTCTTCAACCTCTTCCTGGAAGCGGCGGAGGGTCGACATGCGGCCGTCGAAGACCGGGATGCCCTCGCGGATGACGCGGGCGTGGGCCTTGCGATGGATGCGACCATCGGTGACGAAGGAACCGGCGGCGCGTCCGCGTGAGAGTTTGAAGACCTTGCGGACTTCGGCGTGACCGATGACCGTTTCGCGGGTGAGCGGCTCCAGAAGTCCGAGCATGGCCTCGCGCACTTGGTCGATGAGTTCGTAAACGATTGAGTAGAGTTTGATTTCAGTACTTGATGCCTTGGCGGCTTTGACCGCCTTTGCTTCCACCTTCACATTGAAGCCGAGGATGATCGCATCCGTCGATGAAGCATAGGCAACATCCGACTCGGTGATCGGACCAGCGGCAGCCGTGATGAACGAGCATTCGACTTTTTCCGACTCGATGGCGAGCACAGCCTTTTTGATTGCTTCGACCGATCCTTGCACATCGCATTTGAGGATCAGCTTGAGCATTGTCTTGCCGCCGCCATCTCTGACCATAGAGTAAAGGTCTTCGAGTCGGTTGCGGTGCTGTGGTTTGAGTCGTGCGAGGCGCAGTTGCTCCTGACGGTCGGCGGCGAGAGTTTTTGCCTCGCGCTCCGATTTCATTTCCGTGAGGTGATCGCCAACATTCGGAAGTTCTTCGAAGCCGATCACCTCGACCGGCATGCCCGGGTGAGCGGATTTCACGTTGGCGCCGCGGTCATTGATGAGTGTGCGGACCTTGCCAGCGTAGGGGCCGCAGATGAAAGGGGTGCCGACCTTGAGTGTGCCCGACTCGACGATGACCGTGGCAGTGGTGCCGCGGCCTGGAACCACGCGGGCCTCGATAACAGCGGCGCGGGCGGTGGCTTTTGGGTTGGCCTTGAGTTCGAGAACTTCGGCCTGAAGGCTGATCAGGTCGAGCAGATCGCCCATGCCTTGACCATTGAGCGCGGAAACAGCGGCAAATTCCGTATCGCCACCGAAGTCGGTCGTTTGAAGTCCGTGTTCGGCGAGCTGCGATTTCACGCGTTCGACATTCGCCGATGGGAGGTCGCACTTGTTGATCGCGACGATGATCGTCTTCTTGGCCTTTTTCGCGTGCTCGATGGCCTCGAGGGTTTGCGGCATGATGCCGTCGTTGGCGGCGACCACCAGCACGACGATGTCGGTGATGTCGGCACCGCGCGCGCGCATGTCGGAGAAAATCGCGTGACCCGGAGTGTCGAGGAAGGTGATTTCGTGATCGTTGTGGATCACCTGGTAGGCACCGATGTGCTGGGTGATGCCGCCCGCTTCGCCCGCGGTGATTTTTGTTTTGCGGAAGTAGTCGAGGATCGAGGTTTTGCCATGATCGACATGGCCCATGATCGTGACAATCGGCGGGCGCGGTTTGAGTTGGTCTTCCGGTTCCTGGGCGGGAATCTCGGGTTCGGTGATGACCTCCTCAACCTTGTGGAAGCCTTTCTCCTTATCGCGTTTTTCGCGTTCGAAGGTGAAGCCGTGGATCTCGCAAATTTTTGCGGCGATTTCCGGTTCGATTGGTTGGTTGGGTGCCGGGAAAACGCCGAGCTTGATCAGGTCGGCCATGATGTTGAACGGCTTCAGGCCAAGGCGTGAAGCGAGTTCTGGAACAAGAATCGGCGGCTTGATGATGATCAACTTTGGATCACCGGATTCGGCCGGGGCAGGTGATTCCGAAGTGGTTTCGGGAGTGTCTTCGACGGCGGGAGCCGGGATTTTCACCATTGATGGGTCCTCTTTTTCGAGAACTTTTGATATCGACCCAAGCACGGCCTTGGGTTTGGCGGATGTTTTGCGAACTTTCGGTTTGGCTTCTTCCGCGAAAAGGTCGAGTGCGTTGCGCTTGGCTTGATCGAGCTTGCTGGGTGCCGGGGCCTTGGCTTCCGCCTCCAGACGCTGCCGCTCACGGCGCGACGGTTTTTTGGGAGTCTCGATGAGATCGAGCACCTTATCCTTATCGGGTGGTGAGCTGTCGCTTTTTTTGGGCATCCGGCGTTTCTATCTGGGCAGTGGTGGGTAAGAGGCGGGCGGGATCAGTCGTTGCTGGCGACGGCTTCTCCGCCGGAAACGAGGGCTTGGGCGCGGGCGAGGATCGCGTCGGCGGCCTCGGGGGTGATCTCGAGAGCGGAGGCGATGTATTCCGAGGGCATGTCGACAATCATCTCCGGGTTGAATCCGCCAGCGAGGGTAAGCTTGTTGGCGAGTTCGTCCGTGATTTCGAGTTGTTCCGCGAGCGTGTGTGCGGCACCGCCGATCTTTTCCTTGAATTGTTCCTCCTTCGATTCGTCGCGGCGAACCTGCACATCCCATCCCATGAGGCGTGAGGACAGGCGGGCGTTCTGCCCCTTGCGGCCGATCGCCTTGCTGAGGTCGACCTCATCGACGGTGACATGGACGATTTTATTTTCCTCATCGACGCTGATTGAACGGAGTTCGGCCGGCTTAAGGGCCTCGCGGACGAATTCCTTGGGATCTTCGCTCCAGCGGATGATGTCGACCTTTTCGTTGTTGAGTTCGCGGACGATGTTTTTGACGCGGGCTCCGCGCATGCCGACGCAGGCACCGACGGGGTCCACCTTCGGGTCGCTGCTCCAGACGGCGACTTTCGTACGGAATCCGGCTTCGCGGGCGATGCCGCGGATTTCGACCGTGCGATCGGAGATTTCGTTGACCTCTGCCTCGAACAGGCGGCGGACGAAATTCGGGTGGCTGCGCGAGAGGATGATCTCCGGCCCGCGGCCTTCGTTTTCGACGGCAAGCACGTAGCAGCGGATGCGGTCGCCAATGTTGTAGTCTTCGCCCTGGACGCGTTCGCGGTTGGGCATGATGCCTTCGAACTTGCCGAGGTCGATCATCACATCGTTGCGTTCAAAGCGGCGGACTGTGCCCGAAACAATGTCACCGGCGCGGTCCTTGAATTCCTCGTAGATCATTTCCTTCTCCGCCTGGCGGAGGCGCTGCATCATCGTTTGCTTGGCGGTTTGTACGGCGATGCGGCCGAAGTCTTTGGGGGTGATGTTGAATTCGACCTGTTCGCCGATAGCGGCTGTGGGGTTTTTCTTGAGAGCGGTCGCGAGGGGGACTTCGTTGAATTTGTCCGCATAATCCTCATCGGCCACCACCGTGAGTGAGGCAAAGATACGAGTTTCGCCCTTGCGGGTGTTCACATCGGCGCGGATGTTTTCGATCGCATCGGCGCCGGGGACCATTTTCCGGTAGGCGGAGATGAATGCAAATTCCAAGGCGGCGACGACCTTGTCGCGGTCGATGCCTTTTTCCTTTTCGTAGTATTCGATGAGGGCGACGATATCGTTGGTCATGGCGGGCGTGGTGTGCGGTCGCTGCTTCTGATGTCCGTAGACGCAAAAGAGTGGGTGCGAGACCCACTCCTTTCTTTCGTCAGAAGCTGTGTGGGGCGATCTTTACGCTCTCAATGACCGGCATGCAAGCTCAAACTCGGCCCTCGGAGCCTGTTTGCGCGCCCATTTCGCGGCTTTCGATCTCGCTGATGGCCCAGAGCGCGTGTTCGGCCACCAGCGGGTGAGGATCCTGGGCGGCCTGCTTGAGCGCGGGGAGGTCATCGGGGGTGCCGGTGTTGCCGAGGGCGACGCAGACATTGCGGAGGAAGGCCGGGCGCTTGATGCGCTTGATGGGGGATTTGGCGAAAAGCGTGCGAAAGGACTCGTCGGTGAGGCTGAGGAAATCGCGCAATCGCAGTGAAAAGACCGACTCGCGGGCGAGAAAATTTGCTTCGCGGGATGCTTGGGCAAAGCGGTTCCACGGGCAGGCGTGGAGGCAGTCGTCGCAGCCGTAGATGCGGTCGCCGATGGCGCGGCGGAACTCATGGGGAATCGCGCCCTTGTGCTCGATCGTCAGGTAGGAAACGCAGCGGCGGGCGTCGAGTTGGCGCGGAGCGGTGATGGCCTGGGTCGGGCAGGCGTTCATGCAACGGGTGCATGAGCCGCAGTGATCGCGGATTGGTGGGTCGGGTGTGAGCTCAAGGGTGGTGAGGATGTCGGCGAGAAAGAACCATGTGCCGAGCTTGCGGTGGATTTGCATGGTCGACTTGCCGTTCCAGCCGAGTCCGGCATCGCTGGCGAAATCGCGTTCGAGGACCGGGCCGGTATCGACATAGAATTTTTGAACGCCGCCGAGGCTTTGCAATTTTTGATCAAGCTCCCTAAGTTTTTTTTCGATCAGGTCGTGATAGTCGTTGTTCCAGGCATAGCGTGCGATGCGGTAGCCGCCGGGGTGGTTTTCGGGAAACGGTTTGTTTCCTGGAAAATAATTCAGCGCGAGGCAGATCACCGTGCGGCATTCGGGCAGGACTTCACGCGGATCGCAGCGACGCTGCGGGTTGCGCTCGAGCCAGGCCATCTCGCCGTGTTTGCCTTGATTGATCCAATCGAGAAACTCCCTTGCATGACTAGCTTCGGCGGCCTTGGCAAAGCGGCAATCGTCAAAGCCCGCCTCTGCGGCCCATTGTTTCACCTGTGCCTCGCGCGAGGTCATGCCTGCTTGGTGAAAAAGTAACGGGCGCATTCGAGGATGCCGGTGGCGAGCTCGCTGAAATCGAGGCCCGAGGTATCGAGTTTCAGTTGCGCAACTTCCTCGTAGAGCGGATAGCGCTGATCCATGAGGAGTTGGATTTTTGCGGCAGGGTCTTCGGTTTGAAGCAGCGGACGATTGCGGTTCTTTGAGGTGCGTTCGAGGATCACTTCGATCGGTGCACATAGCCATACGACATATCCCAGCTGTTTGAGCAAAGTGCGGTTTTCCTCGCTGCCGACGATGCCACCGCCGGTGGAAATGATGCGTCGTTCGCTGCCTGCTTGCGCAGTGATTTCCTTAAGCAGGGATGTTTCCATTTCGCGAAAAGCAGCTTCGCCTGAGTCTGCGAAGATCGTGGGGATGCTCTTGCCGGCACGTTCTTCAATCACTTGATCCATGTCGACCAGCGGGTAGCCGAGGCGTTGATGCAGCTCGCGACCGACCGTGGTTTTTCCGCAGCCCATGAAGCCGATCAGCACGATGTTTTTCGGCGTCGCTGTGGATTCGTTCATGGATCAACGCTAGCGATGGCCGTTCGCGAGGGAAACCCAAAATAGGTGTTCGCAATCCGACGGTGTCTGTGGCAAGACCGCGCCATGCCCGAGACGCGCATCATCCAAGCCACCGACGATGACATGAAGGATGCTATCCGCGAGGCATCTTCGCTGCTGCGCGCGGGAGAGATTGTGGCCTTGCCGACTGAGACGGTGTACGGCTTGGCGGCAGATGCGTTCAATGCGGATGCCGTGGCCAAGGTGTTTGCCGCGAAAGAACGGCCTTCGTTTGATCCACTGATTGTGCACATTGCTTCGCGTGGTGATTTGAAGCGGGTGGCGATGGTGCCGGAGGAAATCGCGGAAGATGTTAGCCGCCTCACCGAAGCATTCTGGCCGGGGCCTCTGACTTTGATATTGCCCAAGCACCCTGATGTGCCGGATCTTGTGACGAGTGGTTTGCCAACTGTGGCGGTACGGCAAAGCGCGCATTCAGTTTTTCGTGCGATCAACAAAGAGCTGGGTCAACCTATTGCGGCGCCAAGTGCGAATCGTTTTGGCCGAATTTCGCCAACCTCTGCATCGGCGGTGATGAAGGAATTGGAGGGGAGGATTCCTTTGATCGTTGATGGTGGTGCCTGCACCGAAGGGCTAGAGAGCACGATCATTTCCATCGAGCCTCGCGAGGGCAAAAAGCCAGTGCTGCGTTTGCATCGCGCGGGTCCGGTGACCAAGGAGCAACTGCAGGCCTTTGGCAAAGTTGAGAAGCTAAAGGAAAAGCCCGGTGACGCACCGCATGCGCCGGGTCAGTTGCCGAGTCACTACGCGCCGCACACGCCTTTGATCTTGCTATCCGATCCGCGTGATTTTCGACCCGAACCGGGCAAGCGATATGGGCTGATGAGCTATCGTGGTGAAGATGATGGACGCTATGTGAATCTGCATCCGTGGGAACGAATCGAGTCATTGAGTCCTGGCAGCGGCAAGCTCGCCGAGGCGGCGATTCGTTTATTTTATGTCATGCGCAGTCTCGATGAGGCTGGTCTTGATGCGATTGTTGCCGAGCCGGTCAGCGAGACAGGACTTGGCGTGGCGATCATGGATCGCTTGCGTCGCGCATCGGTGAGAGAGTGATTTTTTTGCGCGAAGGTTTTTCAATCGCAAAGCCGTTCGTTCCAGGTGTCCTGCAGGGCGGATTGCAGCTGCAGATGAGCGTAGTGAAGTCGTGAGCGAATGGTGCCCTCGGAGGTGTTGAGCTTGCGCGCGATTTCGCCGTGGGACATGCCCTGAACATCGAACATGGTGACAACTCGGCGATGGGCGTCGGTGAGTTTTTTGATGGCCTCGTTCAGTCGGATGCGAAGTTCGCGGATGATCGTCTGGCGTTCGGGATTCACGCGGTGGCTTGGATCAACGAGCGCAGGGTCGCTGCCATCTGCCACGATTTCGTGAAGGCAGATGCCTGATCGGCGTTTTCGTTTGCGCAGGAAATTGAGCGTTTGGTTCACCGCGATTTGGTGAATCCATGTGTGAAAGCTCGAGTGGCCGCGAAAGCTGCGGATCGAGCGAAATGCGCGCGAGTAGACTTCCTGCAAAATGTCGTGGCTGTCCTCGTGGTGCGAAGTCATGTGATGAACGAGACCATAAAGGCGCGAGTGGTGTTTTTCGATGAGTGAGTCGAAGGCGCGGGTGTCGCCGTTTTGAGCTTGTTCGACAAGATCGTGATCGGGGTCGTTGATGATGTGGTGCATTGCAATCAGGGAGGATTGCGATTGTGGCAAAGAAGCGGGTCATCGTGACCTACGCAGAAGCGTGGAGAATTCGGTCTTGGCCTCGGGGCTTCGTGTGTGTTTGGGTCGTCGCACGCATCATGGCCAAGCACATCGCCAACTCCGATTATGAGGACAACGACAGCGACCCAATCCGCCTGGCACCGGGCGATGAGGTAAACGTCGGCGCAGCGGACCGCACCTGGCCTGGCTGGGTTTGGGCGAGTGATGCGGCGGGGAACGACGGCTACATTCCCGAGGAAATTCTCAAGCCGCTCGGCGACGGACGTTTTTCAGCATTGGAGTCTTTTGACCCCACGGTGTTGAAAATTCGCCGTGGTGATGTCTTGGAATCGCTGCGCCAGATCCATGGCTGGCATTGGTGCCGCAACGAGAGTGGCGTTGAAGGCTGGGTGGCGGGCTATTTGATGCGGCCGGCTTGAAACGGTCAAATTTCGCCGATTTTGGCGGATTTTCCTTGCCAGCGACTGGGCCCAACCCTATCACGCGCGTCCCTTTTACGCCGTACATCAACCAAAGAAGACCAGAGGGAACATCCCATGCGGCGGGTCTTCGAGAATCGCCCGACCTGATTCAAGGCGGGAAACCAAACATCACATGATCAACGAACTCATCAACGACATGGTGGACGCCGGCGTCCACTACGGGCACCAGACGAAAAAGTGGAATCCACGCATGAAGCCCTTCCTCATGAAGGACAAGGGCGGCATCTACATCATCAACCTCGAGAAAACCGTCCAGCAACTCGACAAGGCCGCGGCATTCCTCTCCGACCTTACCGGCAAGGGCAAAAAAGTTCTCTTCGTTGGCTGCAAACGCCAGGCGCAAGACGCGATCCGCGAAGCGGCCGAGGCAACCGGCCAATACTACGTCAATCATCGTTGGCTCGGTGGCATGCTCACCAACAGCACGACCGTGCGCAAGTCGGTGGAGCGCCTCAAGTATCTTGAAAACATCGAGAAGCAGCCTGAATTCAAGGCGATGTCGAAGAAGGAACTCGCGGCCCTCGGTCGTGAGCGTGAGAAGCTTCTGCGCAACCTTCGTGGCGTGCGCGACATGGACAAGAAGCCTGACGCCGTGGTGATCGTCGACTCCGCTCGCGAGACCATCGCTGTGGCTGAGGCCCGACGTCTTGGGATCCCGATCGTCGCTTTGGTCGACACCAACGCTGATCCGGCGCTCGTCCAATACCCGATTCCGGGCAATGACGACGCGATCCGCTCGATCCGCATCATTCTCCAAAACCTTGTCGATGCCATCGTGACCGCCCGCAAGGGATGAGCCATGCTGATTCGCAAAACCGCTAATAAATTTCACACATGATTACTGCTGCAATTGTCAAAGAACTCCGCGACAAGACCAACGCTGGCATGATGGACTGCAAAAAGGTCCTCACCGAAACCAACGGCGATCTTGAAGCTTCCATCAAACTGCTCCGCGAGCGCGGTATCGCTAAGGCTGGTGCCAAGGCCGACCGCGCCGCCAACGAGGGCATCATCACTGCCCGCGTCGCCGCGAATGGCGCTTCGGGCATTTTGCTCGAGGTCAACTGCGAGACCGACTTCGTTTCGAAGAACGAAAACTTCCAAGCATTCGTGAACCAGATCGCCGATGCACTTGCCGCTGCCAACGCGGCCGATCACGCCGCGGCACTGGCCGTCTCGATGGGCGGATACAGCATCGAGGACAGCGTGAAAGCCAAGGTGGTGGAAGTGGGTGAGAATCTCCAATTCCGCAAGTATGTGCGTTTTGATGCCGCTTCCGGTGGTGTGATTTCCTTTTACATCCACCCTCCCGGCAAGGTGGGCGTGCTCATCGAAGTGGGCACCACCAAGCCCGAGTCGGCCAAGAGCGATGCCTTCCGCGACATGGTCAAGGACCTCACCTTGCACATTGCCGCCTGCGCGCCGAAGGGACTTTCGCGCAACGACATTCCTAAATCGGTGGTCGAAGCCGAGAAGGAAATCTTCCGCGCGCGTCTTGCCGACAGCGGCAAGCCAGCCAACATCATCGAAAACATTCTCAAGGGTCAGATCGGCAAGTTCTACGCCGAGAATTGCTTCCTTGAGCAGGCATTCGTGAAGGACGACAAGGTCACCGTCACGCAATTCCTCGAAGCCAAGGGCAAGGAGCTCGGCGACACCTTCACGGTGACCCGCTTCGTGCGCTTCGGTCTCGGTGAATAAGCTCTGATCATTCAAAACAAACGCCCGACTTCTTTTCGAGGTCGGGCGTTTTTTCGTTTCTGAAATGGTGAGCGATCAGATCGTCATCGCGTGGAATCCGCCGTCGACGATCATTTCGGTGCCGGTGATGAATGATCCGGCCTTGGAGGAGGCGAGCAGGAGTGTGGCGCCGATGAGTTCCTCGGCATTGCCGAAGCGCGAGGCCGGGGTTTGGCGCAGGATGTCGAGAACGCGGGATTCGTCGAGCACCTTGCGGTTTTGTTCGGCGGGGAAGAACCCTGGCACGAGGGTGTTGACGCGGATGTCCTTGTCGGCCCATTCGCGGGCGAGGTTGCGGGTGAGGTTGTGCACGGCGGCTTTTGAGGCCGAGTAGGTGAAGACGCGCGAGAGCGGATTGAGGCCAGAGATCGAGCCGAGGTTGATGATGGATGCCGGCTGGGTTTGATCGAGGAAATAGCGTCCAAAGACCTGGCAGGCGCGGAAGATGGCGGTGAGATTGGTATCGATGATGCGCTGGTACTCGTCCTCTGGGATGTCGAGAAACGGAGTGGGGGAATTGGTGCCCGCGCCGTTGATGAGAATGTCGACCTTGCCCGAGCGTTCGAGAACCGTGTCGAGCAGATGGTGAAGCGAGTCGCGCGAGGTGACATCGACGGGCACGAAATAACCCTCACCGCCGAACGCTTGGATTTCGGCAAGGCGTTTCTCGGCTTTCTCGGGAATGCGACCACCAAGCACCACTTCCGCACCAGCGTGGGCCAAGCCGACCGCCATGGTTCCGCAAAGTTCTCCAGTGCCACCGATGATGACAGCGGTTTTGCCACTAAGCCCGAAAAGATCCTTGAGGTATGATGCGGTCTGCATGATTCCAATTTCTTTCAGAAATACGCCTGATGCCAAGCATGGAAAAAGGCATCGTGTGGGGCAAACGGATCAAGCAACCCAAACTGGATCCAAACCTAAAAATTGCCCCACTCAACAGACTATGGCGCATAACCGAAAGTGGAGCGTAGCGGATTCGAACCGCTGACCCCTTGCATGCCATGCAAGTGCTCTACCAACTGAGCTAACGCCCCTCTCGGGTGGACGGGAGGTGTAAGGTCACGGCGGCTTGCGAGCAAGAGGATTTTTGGGAATTTTTCGCACGACAGCTGGATCTCAAGTGCGGATTGGTTTGGCGCTTGATTGGTGGTCCTTGGCGAGCGCATCGTGAACGGGCGAGATGAAGGAAGCCTTGGAAGAGCTCGAGTTGTGGGGGGCGGATGTCATTTTTGGCAGGGCCCGCGGCTTGCGTGCTTTTTTGGCGCGCATGGTCCTGCGGGTCTTGTCGTGGGTCTTCCGAGTTTTGGT
>JBEEOX010000006.1:0-21440 GCA_041191425.1 Verrucomicrobiota bacterium
ACGGCAAATCCAATTGCCGCAGCCAGCAAGGACCGCACTTTGTTTAGGTAATGACTGCTCATATTGCTTAGGGTTGATCAGATGTTTGGTTGCCGGGACCCAAAATCACTGGATTGAAGGCAGGCGCAAAACCCAAAGCAAATCCCGTGCCAAGATCAAAAACCGCCCAAAAACCACGCGATTTTCCCTGCAAACATGGCAAAAATCGCGTAAATTTGCAGTCTTTTCTTGCCCGGTTGTAAGGACTCGCTTTGCTTCATCAGCACGGAACGCGCACGCGGACCCGAAAAAAATGCTGGACAGTTCTTTAAGAAATGCGAAACATTCGCCTCAACGGAACGCAACCAGCACCATTTCTGGCACGCGAGTTGCTCAATCCGACATGTTCCTCTCTGTTCCAAAACCGGCACAGCAAGGAAGCAAGCAGCAACCGAAACCAACACTAAAAAAAATATATGCAAAACTACTGCAAAACTATTGGCGCCCTGGCCGCTGCCTCCGCCCTTGTGGCCGGCAACGCTTCGGCGGAAGTTGAATACAGCCTCGGCACTGGCTACTCCACGGAGTACCTCTTCCGCGGCGATATCCTCGGCCAAGACCTCGTTGAAGTTAGCGCAAGCGCTTCGACCGAGTGGAACGGCATCGGACTGAGCGCTGGCGCTTGGTACGGTAGCTTTGACGCCGATCAAAACAGCACCTCCGAGCTCGACCTCTTTGGCGAAGCGTCCAAGGACTTGGGTTTCGCCACCTTGGCTCTTGGTTACATCTGGTACCAAAACGACGACCTCGATTTTAGTGGCTTCGGCGGCCCTTCTTTCAGAGTTGATGATGCACAGGAAATCTATGTAAAGGCTTCACGTGATCTTGGCTTCGCCAATGCCTACGTCGCATACTACTGGGACATCGAAACCGACAACGACGGCTACTCCGAACTCGGCCTCAGCCGTGGTTTCGAGCTCAACCAGTGCCTCACCTGCAACCTCAGCACCAACATTGGATACATGGTTGAACAAGGTCAGGACACCGCTTGGACAACCAAGGCCTCCCTCGACTGGGGCTTTGCTGAACAGGCCAAACTGTCACCATTTGTTGCTTATTCCATGCAACTCACCGACGACAATGACAACTACACCGCTGGCTTCGATAACGAGCTCATCGGTGGCTGCATGCTCAGCACCAGCTTCTAATTCATCCGAAGTTTAATCTTCATAAAACTCAAGAGCGGTCGCGAAAGCGGCCGCTCTTTTTTTGCTCATTGCACGCGCACCTGCCGCAGGAAGATTTACCGCCAAGCCGCAAAGGTCGCTAAGGAACGCAGAGGGAAGAAGAGTGATTGGATATTGGGGACGAAGGAGCCGCTTGTTCTTTCTCTTCCCTGCCAACTGAAAACTGACCACTTGAAACTTTCTCCTCCTTCTCTTGCGTCTTGATTCTTCAAGTCTTGAATCTCCCCTCTCCTGGTCCTAGCCTCCCCGCGCATGAGCCTTGCCCAGTACGCCAACCGCTTTGTCTGCGATCTCGTTGCCTACGAGCCGGGAAAACCCATCGATGAAACCGCCCGCGAGCTCGGGCTGGAGCCATCGCAAATCGTCAAGGTCGCCTCCAACGAAAACCCTCTCGGCCCCTCACCTCTCGCGGTGGCCGCGATGCAGAAGGCTCTCACCGATTCGCACATTTACCCCGATGGCGGCGGCTACCAACTGCGCAACGCGGTCGCCGAATCACTCGGGCTCACACGCGACCACGTGGTCATCGGCAACGGCTCGAATGAAATCATCGAGCTCCTCTGCCACACCTTTCTCAACCGCGATGCGGAACTCATCGCCGCCAAGCACGCCTTCGTCGTGTACAAACTCATGGCCACGCTCTTCGGCGCGAGATACATCGAAGTGCCCGATCCTGGCTTCATTCACGACCTCGACGCGATGGCCGCCGCGATCACGCCCAACACCCGACTCGTCTTCATCGCCAACCCGAACAACCCGACCGGCACGATGGTCGGCCAGGAGGCGATCGATCGCTTCATGGACAAATTGCCTGAGCATGTGATCGCCGTCTTCGACGAAGCCTACTTCGAGTTTCCTGATTCCCCGCCCGACACACTCAAGTACGTCCGTGAGGGCCGAAATGCCTGTATTTTAAGGACATTTTCAAAAATCCACGGGCTCGCTGCACTGCGTGTCGGCTATGGCATCGCTCCACCGCACTTGGCCGGACTCCTCCAAAAGGCGCGCCAGCCCTTCAATGTCAACGCCATCGCCCAAGCCGGTGCCGTGGCGGCACTCGCCGATCATGCCCACATGGCGCAGACTAAAAAAGTGAATGCCGAAGGCATGGCTTTTTATGAAAGCGCCTTCAACACGCGCTCGCTCGAATTCGTTCCCAGTCATGCCAATTTCCTCTTGGTCAAAACCGGCGACGGCGACCGCGTCTTTCGCGACATGCTCAAGCAGGGCGTGATCGTGCGCGCGATGAGCAGCTACAAACTACCCGACTGGGTCCGCATCTCGATCGGCACGATGAAACAAAACCGCCGCTGCCTCGAAGTGCTCGATGCGGTACTTGCGGGTTGAGGCTGAATTAGCTCACAGCTACATTACCATCGCAGACCATGTGCCGCCGGGGGGACTCGAACCCCCACGAGGGTTGCCCCTCAACGGATTTTAAGTCCGTGGCGTCTACCATTCCGCCACGGCGGCATTCATGCGTGCCACGGAGTAAATGCCAGCCCACCGCCCGCCGTCCAGCCTCGCTTTTTGCTCCGCAAAAACATTCCTCTGCATCCGAATTTATCGAGCCACGAGCAGTTCCTTTCGTCTTGAAAAAAATCCAATCCACATCGAGTCTGTGCGCGACCCAAACCTCAGGAGGGGTGGTAGAGTGGTCGATTGCGCCGGTCTTGAAAACCGGAGGGCCGCAAGGTCCCGTGGGTTCGAATCCCACCCCCTCCGCCATCTAAAACACTTATTTTCAATGGTCTAGAGCGAAAAAAGCTCAATTCCCGCTCAAGTCGCAAAGTGCGCCAAAATGTCTCAAAATGCCAAAAATGGGCACCAAAATCTGTTACCTTTCTGTTACCCACCTATGCCGAGGATTACCCGCGTCGGTCGGACTGGGGTTGTTGACTTGCTAAGTCAACCGGGCTTTCTAATGCAACACACTCAGAAAAAATGCCAGTTGCCCAACTCCAAACGGGAAAAAGTTCTTGGAAGTCTCCTATCAGCTTACGCTCCAAGTGGTTCTAAGGGCGGGCTTGACGCATGGAATTGGGGGCCATGCTAATTAACTATTTTACCCCCTCCTAGGATGGGTTTTTGGTCTTGTGCATTATCACCTGCATGATCGACTACACTCATCATGAGACTACTAGATTCTCTTACCATCGTCTCCACATGCACTCTCATCTCCTCCGCCTCCGCCAGCGTCACCATCGACTGGGTCACGGTGGGTAACGCTGGCTATGGCTCAGTAGCTTACGAATACAAGATTGGCAAATACGAGGTAACAAACTTGCAGTATGTAGCGTATCTAAATGCCAAGGCTGCGACGGACAGCGATAGTTACAGAATTATTACTGGTTCCTTGGAAAATAGTGGCATTACTAGGAGCGGCACTTCGGGCAGCTACACCTACTCGGTGACAGGTGCCTTGGCCAATCGCCCAGTGACAGGGGTTACTTTTTTTGATGCGGCGCGATTTGCCAACTGGCTAGCGAATGGTCAAGGTAGCGGTGACACCGAAACAGGATCATATACTTTTAATGAAAATGGTGTCATAGTGAGCGCGGGAGCCCGCGCAGCAAACGCAGGCGCTCAAGTGTACATACCAACTGCAGACGAGTGGTACAAGGCAGCGTATTACAACGCAGCCAGTCAAACCTACTCGCTCTACCCGAACGGACAGAACAGTATCACAACGGCCGATGCTAATTACGGCAATAGTATTGGTTCTAGCACGAATGTCGGGACCTACAGCAGTGATCCAAGTTATTACGGCACCTTTGACCAGTTAGGTAACGCCTGGGAATGGACTGACGAAAAAACGTACGACTACGAAACGGCGCGCAATCTTTACGGTGGCGCATGGGACACGGACGAACACTTGTTGCAGACGCCGTTGAGCGACGGCCCTGGCAACCCCTCCCCCAACTATGGTTTCCGCCTCGCCAGTGCTGTCCCTGAACCAAGCGCGATGGTCCTGACGTTGTTGGGCAGCGGAGTGATGCTGATCCGCCGCAGAATCTGAGCCGCTCTAAGTTTTTGATCTCCCCCACCCGCTCTGCATCGCGCTCGGCGGGTGTTTTGTTTGGGGTCATCCATAGATCTCCAACCAACTCCCAAATTATCGATCTTCAAGAAAGACCACCATTCGAAGCACCAAAAAAACCACCGACGCACCATAAACCCTGTCGACGCATTAAGGCGCATATGAACCCAGCAGACGATTATTATAGTCGGGATGGCGAGATTCAAACACGCATGGCATTCATCGAAAAATTATGCGCAGCATTAAACCATAACGCTCACCCTTCATGGGTCGGCAAATTACAGTCGTAAATGATCTGCATCACGCGCCTGATTTCTTTATCTAGCTCGACCGAGACCTCTTGAGCATCAAGTCCAGTCAATCGTTCGGGCAGGGTCTGTCGAAGCGATAACAACGCCGCACGGACAGCTGCGCCCATCTGAGCCACTAAGGATTCCACCTCGATGACGGCAATCGTTTTTCCCTCCGCTGCCATCGCCATCGATTCGGCCATCCGCGCATCAGCCTCCGCTTTTCGCAACTTAGCCGCTGCCATCGCCGCGCTGGTCGGTCCTATCTTAGCGAGGCGGCAATAGGCACGTACACACTCCTCAAGGTCATATCCACCCTGCCGACGATTGAATGTACCGTCATTGGTCAACTGCGAGATTCGCGCGGGGGTTAGGTTGAGTACCTCAGCAAGGTGAGCGCCTGTTATATTAAAGTTTAGGGAGTCAAAAAAATGGCCCATACATTTTTGCCTAGGTGAGGCGGAAACTTCCCTTGGCTGAATCGACAAGAGATTCCTTGGGCGGGGGGGGGAGTGCTAACTCCCCTTCATCCAAAGCACGCGGGACCGCTTACCCGTTTTCGCATGAGGCCATCAGGGGAGGCGGCATGGATGCTCAGGGCGTCCAATCAATCCGGCATCAACCCCTAGGACCTTGGCTGAATGCTTCAATGACTCGAGGACGTCGGGTGATGGAGTGTGAAACCACGCATGCAGGCTCTTGTTGCCAGTGTAAACGAGCGCGGCGAGTTGCCAGTCGAGTCTCTCACGAAGCCACCGTACAAGCGCCATGCTTGCCTTGAGGTGTTGCTGCACCCCTTCCTCGGTTTGAGGTTGCACGCCGTCGAAGCCGTCGAAATCAAGGACGGTGTACGGCGCTGACGCAACGGATCCGCCAGTGCGTGAGGTTTCGCCTTTATGCCATAGCGCCGGGGAAATCATCGGCCCGACGTTGGCAATGGGTTGCGCTTGCCAGTCTGCAACGGTTTTCCATCGGGCGGCGTGCCGTCCATCTTGCCCGCTCTGGTAGGTTTCGCCTGTCCAAACGATTGCCTCGGCAGGAAATAGCGCGGCGATGAAAAGGCGCGGATCCTGAAGCCATGCCATGCGCTTCTCCGGCGATTCGGCGAGGGCCTCACTCGAGGTCCATGGATAGGCGGCGACGATCTGGTCGCGCTTGGAGCGTAAAGCTGTGGATACCCTACGCCGGGCGTGATTCTGTGTTTCTACTTTCGCACGCTGCCGACGCCATTCTTGATCTGCCAGCGGGTCGCGCTCTCCGCGGATTCCAACAAGCCGAAAAATTTCCCGACGGTGTTCTTTGTCCCCCGGATGTTTCGCGCACCCAAATTTACCCGATTCGGCGTTCTGGAAAAAGTGATTGCCTGCCTTGTCTCCACCTTCAACGGCGCAAGCCGGACAGCGTGCCGTGATTTTTGTGCCATGCCGTCGGACCTTTTCTAAGCGTGCAATGTCGATTTGTGATGTCATGTCGTCTTGAGGTTGTGACGGGTGTGACGTGTGATTTTGCTATTCCCCTTATCTTCTTTCTATCTACTTTCGTTATTTGATTAGTAGATTTACCCGTCACACCCGTCATTCTTTGGTGATTTGCTGAATGCGCTTTAGTTTTTACCCGTCACACCCGTCATTCTTGGGTAAGATTCGCCAAAGTCGCTCGGCTGCGGTTCGCGCTTGCATCACTCGATCCGGTCGTTTGCTAGCAAGGCGGCCTAGATATTTCGCGCATGCTTGATGGTACCATAAAATCCGTTCAACTCGGCGGTGGTGAATGCTTTCGAGGAGTCGCGCCTCAAGGTCACGAGCGCTGATCGAAATCGACCCCTCTTGCAATCTAAAGTCGAGAACGAGGTCTATCAACTCGAGCAACTCGGCTTCGGGTGAAAGGCTCTCAAGCGACTCCTTGATGACCGGGTGATGAAACGTCGCGATGTTGTATCTGCGATGGTCGACGTATTCTTCCGGCACCGTGTATCTATTGAGCAGGAAATCCAAAAACGCTGGGATCTCGCTTCGCAACTTCGCTTCGAATTTTTCCTTTTCCGCTGCCGTTGTGATCGGCTCTGGAAAGTCGAAACGCGATGCCCGAAGTAGGATCAACTTGTCAGCGAAATCCTCATTCAACGGTGGCAAGACAAGCAGCGATTCTGGGTCGTCATTGCACGTGATAGAAATGCGCCACCATGGCCTCACATTAATGGCATCTTTTCCTTTGGCATGTAGCGACTTAACGGTCGCGCCGACTGTGTGCTGTTTGATTTTTGCCGCAAATTCAAGACGGTCCTTGATACTTGTCGAGGCCTTGCAATCGTCGAGAACGAGGTGTTCAGCTTCGAACAAGTCTGCGTTGAAATCGTTACCACGTAGGAAGTAGCGCTCGGCGTCGGCGGCACGTCCTGCAAGGCACGGGGTGATGATGTAATGTTGAACGAATGACTTCCCGCAATCTTTCACGCCGCAAATTGCAAGCGCCTGCTGTTGTTGATGTCGGCCCGTCCGGAGTGATTCAACGGATGACTTGAGCCATCCAAGGAAGGTGTGAATTTGCGCGTTGCCGACGTCCTCGGATTCCGATTTGCGAAACAAGCCCTTGAGAACGGCTGTGATTGTCGGAGCATCACCCGGCTGCGGTTCAATCAAATTCATGTCCACTGTCACCAAATGGCGACTACCATCGGCCTCGAGGTAAAACCCGGAGTTGCGGCCGCACAAAGGACCATAACGGGCCACGTTGTTAAACATCTGAACGCGGACGATCTCTAGGTCTATTTCGCTAAGCTGATCTCGCTTCCCGGCCTCTAAACCGCGAGCTACTTTCAAAAATCGCTTGTAAGAGTCAGCCTTAAGCGTGAGCCATCGTCCTTCATGGACGCGAACAAGGTACGTTTCGTTGCGGCTGTAAAAATAGTCCTCGACGAGTTCTGGTTCGATTGCGTGCAGGTCTATGGATTTTGCCTCTTGCGATCTGTCACCCGAAACGGTATTTTCAAAGCGTTCCAATTCATTCTCCGGTTCCGTGTTGCAAGCGCGGGCCGGGGCTTTTTCTTGTGGGGTGGCAATCATTGCGCCCGTCCTTTCCATCCTTGAGCCTTGATGCGTTGACTCTCGACGAAGGTGTCGAGGTCCTCAGGCGCGAAACGCACCGAGCGTCCGATCTTGAGGAATGTGATTTTTCTCTCAGCGATCAACTCAGCGAGTGTTCGCTTGCCGAGGCCTAAGGCTTGAGCGGCTTCGGTGGTCTTGAGTAGGGGGCGGAAATGTGGCGCTTCTGCGGTGCCACGGCGCGTCTCAAGCTGTGTAGGTCTTGCCATAGCGCGAGAAAACGCGCCACGCTGTGAGCTGAAAAAATGAGCTTAGGGCCTTTATTCTCACCCTTGTTTTCTAGGCTTTTTCGGCCTTTTCGTCGGTGTCTTTTTCTTCGGTCCGCGCTGGGGTTGCGCGTATTTCAACCTCATCGCTTTCATCTCATTCCGGATGACCGCGAGCTCGACCGGCCGCTTGCCATCGTTCACGAGCCACTCATTCACGCGCTCGGCGATGAACGAGAGCGGGAGGTCGGACGCGATCTTGAGTTTGCCGATCTTGAGGACATAGCTCCGGAGAAAATCGCGCTCATTCAACACCTCGACGATCCGCGCAACCTGTTCAAAAAATGCCGAGTCCCCCACCCGCACCGCAACCCTTGAGGCGAGCCGAAAAAGCTCCTGACGTTCATCAAGCCACTCCGTATCTTCACGAGCCCACTCGTGGGTTTCTCCTAGATGAATGTCGATCAGCAACTCACCGAGGCGCGGGTCGACACCATTGATGCGCTTGCTGAAAACACCGAGCGCCCTGAGCGCCTGCCCTTTAGACGGCGGCGGGGCAGGAAATCTCCCCGCCAGCATCATCTCAACCTGAGGCGATAGCTTCGGCAATGATGACTTGGGCCGACTCATGCGCTTGCTCTCCCCTTGGTGATGTCGGTGATTTTTGATTTCTTACCACGAGGCGAGGCCGGTCGAATCTTGAAGAAACGCTCGGCATCGGCGGCAGTCACGAGCTGACGATAGTGAGCCTTGATCGTGCCGACGCTGTTTCCGCATTCATCGGCGACGCGTGCAATGTCCCTCGACTCAGCGCATCGGTAGGAAATGAATGAGTGCCTTGCTCCGTTGTCGATAGCTTCAACGCCGGCGAGCGCGAATAGTTCTTGCATCTGGTCGACCAATGACCGGCGAGAGCTGAGCCACGCCTTGCCACGACGCCGCGGCTGAGCGAGAAACCACGCCTTGAGCGCATCGGTGCATGGTGCAAGCCGAGCGCCGGTCTTGCCAGTCACCCGAAGCTCATCGGTGTCGGGCTTGATCTTGCCGAGGTCAATCTCAGTGGCCTCACTCACCCTCAGTCCACCGAACATTCCAAGCGCAAGCACCGGCACAAGCTCGGGCTTGGAATCAACCGCGGCTTGCATGATCCGCACGACGTCCTCGACTGCATAGGCCTCAGGCTCAGCGGTCTCAACACGCTCAGGCTCAAGGTCAGCAACGGGGTTGCGTAAGCACCACGAGCGAGCCGGAGCGGCGCCATGACCAAAGAGCGCGTGCAAGGTGGCTCGATAGTGATTGCGGCTGAGCGGGGCCAAGAGCGGCGCCTTCGAGGTCTTGCTAGGGTTGCGTCGACTCCGGAGGCCGGTGAGCCACTTGTCGATTTCCTCGGTGGTGATCGACTGCATGGTGCGAGTGCCGAAGTCCTGAGCGAATCGCTTGAGCCTGTCCTTGAGGTCGCTGAGCTGACGATCCTTCACCCGCGTCGACTTGTAGCTGACGAAGGCCTCGACCGCCTCAGCGACACTCAGCGCATTCTCAGCGGCCTCGTGATGACGAAGGCGGATGTCACTGAGGGCGGACGAAATCAGGTCCTCAAACTTCGGCACCGAAGCACCGATCGACGCAAGCTCGGCGACTTGGTCTCGGTAGAAGTCGAAGGCGCGCCGGACCTCGGGTGGAATGTCACCATAGCGCACGCCATGATTTGAAATCTCGCGGTCCTTGTCCTCAGCGAATGTCCACGCGGCATCCTCATCAGCAAATGACCGATACGTCCTTGATCGTCTGCCGTCTTGCTCAATCGAATAGAAAACCCGCCAAGGGGCTTTCGGGTGGGTGGTGCATGTCACCTTGCAATCGGTCAGCGTCGGGCGTTTGGGTTTCCTTGCCATGCGCGAGAGCGTGCGCTGTGATGCGGAATAAAGCAAGATTTTCTGTTACCTTTCTGTTACCACTACGTAAAATACAAGATTTTTTATCATTCCTCCGGTCTTGAAAACCGGAGGGCCGCAAGGCCCCGTGGGTTCGAATCCCACCCCCTCCGCCATTCTTCGCTTCCGTGCCGGAAGCTACGAATGGCAAGCCATAGAAAAAGCGACTGAAAGCGAAGAATGCCCTTCGTAGCTTTAGCGAAGAAGGGCTGGTGTTTGAATAAATCGGCATCTGTGGGGTTTAACATGCAGAACCCATGCACTACGCATACATTCTGCAGTCGATATCGCATCCGGAGAGATTCTACTTTGGTAGCACATCAAATCTAAAAAATCGATTTGCCGTACACAATGCAGGAGGCAACACCTCTACTCGTCCATTCGTCCCATGGAAAATTGCATGGTATGGTGGATTCCCATCCAAAAAAATCGCCATGGAATTCGAGCGATACCTTAAGACCGCTTCCGGAAAAGCATTTGCGAGAAAACGATTAACTCCTCGATCTGAAAACTGATTGCAGGCCATCGCTTGCAGAGGCGCCCCCCTCATCATTCGCCGATACGCTTGACCAAGGGCTGTCAAAATCGTTTATCAGACAAATGAAACTAACGCTCATCCTCGCCGCGTTGGTGGCGATTTATCCTATCCTTGCTGAATCAAAGCCAGTACGAGTTTTTATCCTGGCCGGGCAATCGAACATGGAGGGACACGGATTCGTCGATGCCATGGCAAAGCGCAACGATGGCAAAGGGTCGCTGGAATTTCTGGCGAAGGATCCGGCGACTGCGGCGCAGTTTTCGCCTCTTTTCGATGCCGATGGGAAATGGCGAAAGCGTGATGATGTGTGGATTTCCTATCTCGAACGAAAAGGTCCACTCACGGTGGGTTATGGCGCACGCAAGGAGATGATCGGGCCCGAGCTGGGCTTTGGCTGGGTGATGGGAGACGCGTGTGACGAGCCCGTTTTGCTGATCAAATGCGCGTGGGGCGGCAAGAGCCTTGCGGTGGATTTTCGTCCGCCCAGTGCCGGCAAGCCGTCGTATTCACTCGGCAAAAAAGCCGATGCCGCCATGGCGGAGGATCCAGCCATGCTTGGAAAGCACTATCGCGAAACCGTCGAGCGTGTGAAAGCCGCGCTCGCTGATATCGGCAAGTTGGTGCCAGGCAGCGATGGAAAATATGTGCTTTCCGGCTTTGGATGGCATCAAGGCTGGAACGATCGGATCAACGAAAATTTCAATGCCGAATATGAAAGCAACATGGCGCATTTCATCGCTGACATCCGCAAGGATCTCGGTGCTCCCGAGTTGCCATTTGTCATTGCCGAGACTGGGATGAGCGGACCTGAAGAAAATAGCCCGCGCGCACTTTCACTGATGGAGGCTCAGGCCGCTGTGGCGCGTCGACCTGAATTCAAGGGCAATGTGGCATTCGTTGGCACCAGGTCATTCTGGCGAGCCAAGGATGTCTCGCCCACAGGCCAAGGTTATCACTGGAACTCGAATGCTGAAACTTACTTTCTGATCGGCAAGGCCATGGGCGAGGCCATGAAAGAACTCAACGCGATCAAATAGCATTTCATGAAATTCACGACGACGCTATTGATCACTGCCCTGCTGAGCACATCGGGTCAGGCCCTTGCCGCGAGAGCGAAGGGCAAAATGAAGATGCCCGATTTCACCCAAGGGGAAAAAATTCCTGAGGACGCAAAGCACGACTGGAACCTTGGCGCCATCGGTGCCCGCGGCTGGATGTACAGCGACAAAATGTCTACGGCCGGCGCCCGCCAAATCGTGATCACCCAAGTGGAAAAATCATCTCCTGCCGATGGAATCCTCGCGATCGGTGATGTGATCCTTGGCGTTGGTGGAAATAAGTTTTCATCCGATCCACGAACCGAACTTGGCAAGGCGCTCAGCACCGCCGAATCGACGACCGGCGGTGGCAAGCTGACCCTCACCCGCTGGCGTGACGGAAAAACAGAGGATGTCGCCGTAAAGCTCGAGGTGCTCGGCGATTACAGCGCCACAGCGCCATACGACTGCGCGAAATCAAAACGCATTCTCGAGCGAGGATGCGCTGCGCTGGCCAAACGAATGTCACAGCGCTCGTACAAACAGAATCCGATCACGCGTTCGCTCAATGCGCTTGCCCTGCTGGCGAGTGGCGATCCGGCTTATGTGCCTCTGGTGAAAAAAGAAGCGGTGTGGGCGGCGGGATTTTCGGCGACATCGATGCAAAGCTGGTTTTACGGATACGCGATGATGCTGCTCTCCGAGTATGTGATGGCGACCGGCGATGAATCGGTCATGCCTGGGCTGCGTCGACTCGCGCTGGAAACCGCCAACGGTCAGAGCGCGGTTGGCTCATGGGGACACAAGTTCGCGCAACCCGACGGGCGGCTTTATGGCTATGGCATGATGAATTCGCCCGGCTTGCCACTAACGATCTCACTGGTGATGGCACGCGCGGCTGGAGTGCATGATCCCGCGGTCGATCGAGCGATCGAGCGCAGCGCTGGGCTGATGCGTTTCTACATCGGCAAGGGGGCGATTCCGTATGGTGATCATCAGCCTTGGACTCAAACGCATGACGACAACGGCAAGTGCGGCATGGCGGCGGTCTTGTTCAATCTGCTCGGCGAAAAAAAGGGAGCGGAGTTCTTCTCTCGCATGAGCGTGGCATCCCACGGATCCGAGCGCGATGGCGGTCACACCGGAAATTTCTTCAACATCCTGTGGGCCTTGCCAGGTGTGGCGCAGTCCGGCCCTAACGCCACGGGAGCTTGGATGAAGGAATTCGGCTCATGGTATTTCGACCTCGCGCGTCAATGGGACGGCAGCCTCATTCATCAAGGCCCACCGCAGATGAAAAATGACAGCTATGCGGGCTGGGATTGCAGCGGTGCCTACCTCTTGGCGTATGCGCTGCCGCTGAAGAAAATTTGGCTGACTGGCAAACGCCCCGCCGCGATCGCGGCGCTCGATTCGACAGCCGCGCAATCGCTCATTCATCAAGGACGCGGGTGGAGTCATCACGATCGAAACAGCGGCTACGATGGGCTTTCGGATGAGCAGCTTTTCAAATGCCTCGGCAGTTGGTCGCCCATCGTTCGTGAGCGCGTGGCCATGGCGCTTTCGCGTCGCAAGGAAGCACCTGTTTCTCAATTGATCAATCTGCTCGATGCACCGCAAATCGAGGCTCGCTATGGTGCTTGCAAGGCACTTGAACTGCTGAAGGGACGCGCCGCACCCGCGGTGAAGGCGTTGCAAAAAACGCTGCAGCACGATGACCTCTGGCTGCGCGTCCAAGCGGCTTATGCTCTGGCAGCCATCGGTGAGAAGGCCATGAGCACCGTGCCTGAACTCTTGGAGCGCATTGCCAAAGGACCCACAGAGGCTGACCCGCGTGGCATGGAGCAGCGGTATTTGTGCTTCGCGGTCTTTGGAAGCATGCTCAAGAAATCACTTGATGGCGTTGACCGCGATCAAGTGCGCAAGGCCGTGGAGGCTGGGCTTCACAATCAGGACGGAAAGGCGCGCGGCGAGATCGGCGGCATCTATCACAAGCTCAGCTACGAAGAGATCAAGCCGCTCATGCCCGCGATCCAGGAGGCCGTACTCAAGCCCGCCCCGAGCGGTGAAATGTTCGCGTCGAACATTCGCCTGACGGGCATTGAACTCATGGCCAAGCATCGGATCAAAGAAGGCATGGGGCTGTGTTTCCTCGTGATGGACATTCACAGCTGGGGTGCAGGCGCGCGCATTCCACGCTGTCTCAACGCCCTCGCCAGCTACGGCACTGCCGCCAAGCGGATGCTGCCACGGCTTCGCGAACTCGAGGCCGAGCTGATCGCTCATCCGAAGTCCAAAAACTTCCAATCCGAGATTCAACAGACCCGCTCGGTCATCAGCCGCATCGAAGAGGCCAGCGAACCTGTTGAACTTCGCGGGATTCAGGGGTGATGGAGATGCTATGAGATATAATTGCAGCCACACAGCATCGCAGCAATTCATCAAGTTAACTCATTAGAGGATTTCGATTATTGATAAATCAATGAGGGTTATTTTTTCTTATCCTCGATGCGGTCTGCGGCGCGACGAACGCGACTAGTATACTGTTCCAAGCTTTCGCTTTTTTTCAGATTAAGGGCGGCTTGAAGATGGGTCAGCGCCTCAGGATATCGACGTTCACGCACGAGCATCTGACCTAAAGCCAAGTTGGCCGGATAGGCGACGGTATCGACTCGTGCAGCGAGTTGGTAATTGGTGCGGGCCTCGGCCATAAGATCACCGCGCTTCGTTTCATCGACTTCATCTCGAGCGAGCTGATCTTTGTAGCGACCCAACTCAAGCAAGACATCCCCGTTAGCTGGGTTAAGCTCAATGAGTTTGTTAAGCAATGCCCCAGTGCGATTAAGCTCACGTTTCGACTGAGACACACGTACTTCGGTGAGAAGCAGCGCCATCTGATCGGCCGGCTGTATCTTGGAGCCAACTTTGGTGCGGATACGACTTATAAACTCATCCGCCTTATCTGGATGACCATAGTCGTTTAGGATGCGGGCTGACTTCAAGGTGCGAGGTATGTCTAGCGACTTCGTTTTTTCCATTGCCGCGAGATAGGCGAGCAAAGCGAGCTGTGGTTCGCTTCGATCCATATAAAGATTACCGAGCAGATTTAGATTGGACTCATCAGCGATGCCCTTTAGGCGCAGTGACTCGAGGTTGACGATCGCATCCTCCTTGCGCTCCATTGCGAGGAAAGCATTAGTTTGCTGCAACCACAGTTGCTTGTCGTTCGCATTTTCCTCGATGAGCGTGCCCAAGAGATTGGCAGCTTCTAGGTATTTTTCTTGAGCCATCAGAGCTTGCGCAAGACCAAGCTTCCAGTCACGCGACGACGCATCGAGAAGATAGGCCTGGCGATAGGCATTTTCCGCCACAACAGCATTTTTCTTGAGCAAGTGACAGTATCCTAAAAGGCCATAGACGCGCGCAGAATTTTCTCCCAATTCGATGGCTTTTTGCAGCATCGGCATCGCCTCCGCGGTTTTGTTTTGTGATATGTACAGATAAGCAAGGTTGGTGTGAGCGCGACGAAACCGGGGAAAGCGGCGTATGGCCTCAAGAAATTGACGACAAGCCTCCTCCGGGCGGTCAGCTTGGAAGTACAGGTTGCCTAAAACAAAGATCATCGCAGGACTGATCTCAGTTGGAGTTTTCTTTGAATCCTTCAGTTCCTCCATTTCTTTGATGAATCGCGCCAGCTCGGCTTCAGCCTCCTTAAACTTCGATTGCTCAAACAACTCGCGTATAGTAGCGAGCGCCGTCTGCTCTTCTGCCGAAATCCTGGGTTCCACATCAGAGAGAAACCCGTAGGAGCCTACGAATTCCTTGATAAATTGGGGATCGCTGAAGAAACTCGAAGGAGGAATGATAGGCTGAGCTGTGAGCGTGGCCGTAGCGATGATGGAAATCAGTGGTGTGCGAAACATAAATTCGGATGCGTTAGGTTACTGATAGGGCTGCGTAAGCAAACAAAGTGGATCAATTTTTCTTCACTTCGAAGTTGAATGGCACAATGCAGGTGGCTTTGGTTTTTTTTCCAGACTTCATGCCCGGCTTGAATTTCCATTTGCTGACGGCGTTGGTTGCGGCTTTGTCGAGATCTGGATGCCCCGATGACTGCTTAATCGATGTGCTGACGACGCGGCCCGTGTCGTCCACCGTACAAGTTACCAAGACGCGCCCACCGATGCCTTTGCTGAGCAATGAGCTGGGATAGGTGGGCGGCAGCTTGTTTACAGGCGTTGGAGGCGAATCCAAATCGCCGCCAAAAGCATCTTCGGCGCCTTTCATCGCAAATTTGGGAATTTCCATCAAGAAACCACCACCCGTACCTGCCGTGAGATCGCCAAGGTCCAAGCCCAAATCGAGATCGGAAGATTGCTCAACCATTTCCTCCGGCTCAGGTTCGGGTACTTCCTCAGGCGGCGGGGGCTGCTCTTCGATGATGCTCTCCGGCGGCTCGATGGTTGTATCATCCGGCACGTATTCGGGCTCCTTCTGAAACATGTTGTTGAGTTTTTGAGAGAGAGGAATAGCAACAAAGACGGCGACCGTCGCAAAAAAACCTCCCATCACTGCAAAGATTGCGGAATGGGTGCCTTTGGGGGGCTTGTAAACATGGCGCTTCACCTACTATTTGGTAGAAACTGAGATTTTTTCCTTCATGGCCCCCGCAAGGATGGCTTGGCCGTGTACCTGCTGCACAAGTCCATGGGACGAATCCTTGTCACCTTGTATGATCACTGGCATGTCAGGAGTTTCCACGAGCAAGGGTTTGATTTTTCCAATGACACCCTGAATGCCGATGCTTTCACCGCCATAAAAGACCTTGTCCTCTGCCGTAACCGCCAAAAGTATCGAGTTTTTTTCGAGTGCACTGGCACCGCCACCAATGTCTGGCTTGTTCACGGTGACTCCTGTCTCCTCCACAAAAACCGTTGAGACAATAAAGAAAATCAGGAGAATGAAGACGCAATCGATCATCGATGACAAATCGATGATCACCGGCTCTTCAGCATCGTCTCTTGTTCCTTTTCCAAACATAAATAACTTTTAGGCGGGGTTGTGGTTAGAGGGAAAGCGGTTGGTTAAAATGAGGCTTTCCAGCCGAACCAGTGATGCGGCGATTTCATCTCGCTTTGACTTGACGATCAGCGCAATGAAAAGACCAGGAATCGCTATGGTTAGACCGGTTTGAGTGGTGATAAGGGCTTCTTGCATGCCAGCGGCCACGCCGACCATGCCTGCTTTCCCTCCACCGTTTGCAAGTGCACCGAACATTCCAAGGATACCGGTGACAGTTCCCAGCAAGCCGCAAAGTGGGGCAGCCGCGACCAGAATGTTCACAACCAGCAGGCGACGGTCCACCGCAGAAAGGACTTGCAATTTCACCTCATCAAAACGCCGGCTGACAATTCGCACGCTTAGCCGTGGGCCATGCAACACATAACGCAGGGCCTCTCCCATGTAGCCATCCGCCTTGTCAGGCCTATTGATCCAATCCACCCATTGATCAGCGTTTTTCATGTTCAGGTTTCCACGGGAAACATAACCGAGCGCCGCGAATGCGGCCCAGTAAAGCAGCAACGCGACAACGCCTAGCATCCACATGATGTCACCACCCACGGCAAACATCTGCCATGCCTCTAACAAAGGGCTCGGAATTTTCATGGTAAGAGTATTTAGGCGCGAACTGCATCGACCTGATTGAGGTCAAAATCATCGTCGTCGTGACTATCGTCAGCATTTGACTGTGACTTGGTGGGATAAGGTTTGTGCGTTTTATCAAGCTCGCTAGTTCCGTTGACGAGGGCAATGGCGATGCTTTCCACTTCTCCGGCCTTACCTTTGGCCAATCCTTTCATGAGCCCATGCAAGATAAGCACCGGAATGGCAACCACCAACCCTTCAGCCGTGGTAATCAATGCCTCTGAAATACCCGCTGAGAAGTTCTTGGCGTTGCCCGTGCCGTAAATGACCATCGCTTGGAATGTCTTAATGATACCAAGCACAGTACCCAGCAGGCCCAATAGTGGGCCCGTGGATGCGGTCAGAGCCAGGAACGGCAGGTAGCGTTCCAACGTGGGCTTTACATCGATGAGCTTTTCAAAAATCGCTTCCTCTAGCACCTTGCGTTTGGCGTGAAAGTTTTCGACTCCAGCTCGCACTACCGCACCGGAAAGACCTTGCAGCACGGCGGCCTCCTGATGGGCTGCTTTCTGATTGCCCGTGACAAGATGATCAAGAATACGGTTGATCGTAGCACGATCGGGGACAGGGAAGCGTTGGATCTCGATAAATTTGTAAATGACGATCAAAAAGGATATCACACCGAGTATCAGAATGCAGTGGCCTACCATGCCGCCTTTCTCGATGGTTTCGAAGATTGTGTCCTCCGCTTCGACGGTAAGCATGGCCTTGCCCATGGTGCCATCAAGCGGCAGCGAGCCATTACCTTCGAAGATCGCCTTAGTGATTTCGCCCTTCTCTCCGGGGACAGCCACGACGGTTGGCAACTCCGTGCCTGAGGCTGCATAAGTGGAAGCGCCTTCAAAAGATTTATCCTTGGAGGCGAAGTACACCGCGGGACCAGCACAAAGGAGGGTTCCCTCCATGGCCTCATTGCCATTGCGCAAGGCTTTGCCATCAAAACGGTGGCCACCGATAAGATTGCCAAGTCTTGCAAGGGCAATTTCTACAACCTTGCGTCGCTCGGTAAGCTCAGACAGGGGATTTTCAATGTTTGATGCGGCACGCTGATCCGCACCTTCGACTTCTTGTAGGTAAATTTGATTCTCTGCTGGGTGCAACCGCGTAAGGAGCGCCTTCGAATATTGGTTGAGGACGCCTACCGCGTAATTGAAGTCCGTTTTGCGTGCTTCCACTTCACGCTCAAGACTATTAAGTCGTGCCGTGCGCTCCTCTTCCTCACGAACCAAAGCTCTGAGCTCCTTGCCAAGCAATAGAGCTTCATCATCAAGACGGTTGATATCACGGTAGAGAGCGCGACGCAGGTCGGAATACTCACGCTGCGTGGCAGTCAACTCCTTCACTGCTTTGTCGAGGTCAGCGCGAGCGACCTGAACGGGACCTTGTGCTAGCAAGCAGGTGGATGCAGCTGCGCACGCAAGAGTTGAAAGTATAATTCTTAAGATCATGGCTTGCTGAAAGGAAGATTGGTAAAGGTGGCTTCAGACTCACCGGTCGTGGCGGCTAAGAGCTTGGAAATATCGTCTGCGAGATCCTCGCGCTCTTCAAATTTCCAGCCTTTAGAGGTGGGGCGCCCCACAAGGGCAAGGCTGCCGTCCTCATTGACGGCATACGCCACTGCAAGGCCGAAGTAGACCACTTGCATGTTGAACTCTTTTCCGTGCTTGTCTTTGTGCAACTCAGAGCGGACGTGTACTGTTTGCTGAAATTTCTCCGCCTCCGTGAGAAGATTCACGACATTGAGAAGTCGCTTCGATAGATTCTCGCCACGCTTTTCAGTCGGCAGTGACATATCCCGCTTCAAGTCCTCGATGCCTTGGGCCACTTTTGCCTCCTTGGCAAGTGGTGGCGGAAAACTTGGTATTTTGGTCATCAAGGATTCCTCAAAGCCACGAACTATGTTGGCCATTTCTGATTTTGCGGCCATATATCGATCACGCTGAGCAGACTGATTCAGTGATTCCTGATCGGCCCCGGATTTCCGATTTTTGGCGTCCTTGATTTGCTCGGTGAGATCAGCGATTTCTTTTTCTAAGCCTTCCTTGTAATTCTGCAGCACTTCTAGGTCGCGCTTCCAGTCGTTCTCCTCCTGTTGGATCTTACGCTTGGTTTCAACCCATTCGCGCACCGAATTGCGGAGTTCCTCAGTGGGTGTCACGGAAGGATTGTTTGAGGCGTCTTGCGCAACCGCATAAGCTGCAAACAAGCATGAGTAAATAGGGATGAGCAATCGCATAGCGTGTAGGAGCCGGAAATAAATAGAGGCCACCGGTATTTGCCGACGGCCTCTTTGTGACAATTTCGTCAGATACGATGCTTACTGGGCACCTTCAACCGACAAGCGGTAGAACTCCTTGTTCTGAGTTTTCGGAATGACAAGCTCCATGCTGCCAGCCGATTCCCAGGTGTTGAGTCCTGTCGATTTCTGAACAGGCACCGACAGGGTGACATTCGAGGCGCTAGCTTGAACGGTAGTCTGGCCCACCGTGCGGAGATCGAGAATGTCGTCAGTCGAGTAGAGGCTGAAGGCATTCGGGTCGGCGGTTACCGAGTTTTGACCGGCGGTGTAGTTGGCGTTGTACTCCGAAGTGGTCTTGAGCGAACTCAGGACGGTGGAGGCATCGTCTGCTGCGGAGTCGAAACCAAGGCTACTGTTGGCGGCCTCAAGTGCATCCGAGATGCCGTCACCATCTGCGTCGGCGAAGGAGCCGCTGGAGTCACTGGAACTGCCCGCATCCGGGTAGCCGCTAAGGTATCCAGCTTGTGACAGATAGGACCAGCCATTGAGCCAGTTGCTGTCGCCAAACGCACCACGGTAGCTGACGGTTTCGAAGAAACCAACTGGTGAACCTGCTGGTGCGCTGCTCAGCTTGGAGGTGCGAAGCGGGCTGGCAAGGTTGGGGCGGGGGTCGAGACCACCGTTCGGTGTGCGGCTGATGCCGACGAATTTCGGATCGGTATTGATCGCGGAGTTACCCGTGCCCGAAACCGAGCTGAGCGAGCCAGCACCGCCGGCGATCGTACCCCAGGTCACGTTTTGGAACAAAGGATCCGGGCTCGAGCCGATGGCGTCACTTGAAAGAGCAACGGCCGCACCGCTGAACTCATGCACCACCGAGTTGTGGAGTTGACCAGCGAAGTTGTCGTCCAAGTAGAACGCAGCGTTCTCACTCGAGCCAGCCACAGTTGCACCGTTACCAATGAAGGTTGCGTTGTAGATGCTGGCCGTGGTGTATGGCGTGCCGTTGACCGTGCTGCCGATGCCACCGTCCCACTCGCCACCGCGGTCACCGAGAGACGATGTGGCGTTTTGGAGGGCAAACCAGAACTGGTGATAGCCTTGATGACCCGAGTCGAGGTCGAAGCTGTCGTCTTGGCAGAATGCCACGGCGATTCGCTTGGTGTTGACCGTACCACCGAAGATCTCAACACCGTCGTCGGTGTTGGAGATCACTTCGACGTTTTCGATCGTGGTACCGGAACCCACACCACCCAAGGTCAAGCCGTTGATCTCTGTGTTAGCAGCGTATTCGTATCCACCGAAACGAATCGAAACATACTTGAGAACACCGGAATCATCAGCCGCGTTGACGCCACCATAAAGCAGATCGGCACTCGAACCGGCCGGGAAGCCTTCGATGCTGCTCTCGTTGGCATTGGTCGTTGGGCCAGTGTAATTGTTAATCGGAGCAGATCCGAGGATGATCACACCACCCCAGAAGCCACCGTCACCAAGCGAGGGATCGAGGTCGTCACTGGTGTCAACGGTGAGTTTGGCATCGTACTCTTCCTTGGCGGTGAAGACGATCGGGGCTTCGGCAGTTCCTTCGGCAACCAGACGCGAGCCGCGGGCCACCACGAGCGAGCCGCGGGTACCGTTGGTGATGTTCTCGGTGCCGAGCACGGTCGTACCGGGCTCAATGGTCAGGGTGGCTCCGCTTTTGACGAAGATGGACTTGTCCATGATGTAGACATTGTCCGATGTCCATGTCGTGTTGGCGGTGATGTCCGCCGTCACGGCAACTTGCGGCTTCACATCGGCAAGGTAACCTTCTTGCGAAAGGTAAGACCAACCGTCGAGCCAGTTGGTTTCACCAAAGGCGCCGCGATAGCTGACGGTTTCGAAGAAACCTGATGGAGCACCGACCGGAGCAGAGCTCAGAGCTGAGGATAGCAACGGACTTGCGTCTTGCGGACGGGGGTCGAGGCCGCCAGATCGGCTAACTCGGCGCAGCAATGGATCGGTATTGATCGCGGAGTTACCCGTGCCCGAAACCGAGCTGAGCGAGCCAGCACCGCCGGCGATCGTACCCCAGGTCACGTTTTGGAACAAAGGATCCGGGCTCGAGCCGATGGCGTCACTTG